>DASUGV010000481.1:0-7597 GCA_036273835.1 Rhodocyclaceae bacterium | reverse complement strand
GATTGGGCAGTTCGATCTTGCGGGCGTTTTGCCACAGATCGATCAATTTCTGCGGCATTTCTACAACCGGCAGAATAAAATCGATCAGGCCCGTCGCGATGGCGTTGCGCGGCATGCCGTCATGTTCCGCGTCATGCACGTTTTGCGCAAAAGTGATGCCGCCCTGTTCCTTTATTCTGGTCAGACCGACTGCGCCATCGGATCCGGAACCCGACAGCACGATGGCGATCGCACGTTCTTTGTGAACATGCGCGAGGGTGCGAAAGAAAAGATCGATTGCCACATGATGGTTGCCCGACCGCTCCAGATCGGAGACAGTGAGATGACCGTCGTTCATCGACAATTGCATGGCAGGCGAAATGATATAGATATGGTTCGGCTCGATCGGAACCGTTTCAGTCACCTGCATGACCGGCATCTTGGTGTTGCGTTGAAGAATTTCGTCCGAGTGGCTTTCGTGCGTTGGCGAGAGATGGAGAATTATCACGAATGCCATGCCGGTGTCATGAGGCATGTGCTCGAAGAGGTGAATCAGCGCCATCAGACCCCCGGCCGAGGCACCGATACCGACGATTGGAAAATCGAGTTCGCTTGCACGAAAGTTGTCATCTTCTTCCGGATCTAGCGCCGGAACCGCGGGATTGTCCATATCGACTCTTTTATTAGGAATTGGAAAGCAGGAAAGGTAGCGACTCAAGCGGAGCGGGGGGGCTACAGCCCGTTAGGCTAACAGGGTAAAACGCAAAACGGATAAACAATTTTCATGCCTAAAAATTTCCAATAAGAGGATTTAATAATGTAAATCCCAAGAATTTCCTTGAATGCAATGTTATCGCTTATGAGCAATGAAAAACCGGGCCAATAGTGGCTTTATGATTGGGACTAAGCATCTACCTCTGCATTCCGATTGCAGATCAGACCGGCCCGGCTATGACAACGTCAACGGCGCACAAACTCGTTCCACGGTACCTGGTCGCTGCTTGCCGCAGCGGCTTCTCTTATCGTAGCGCACGGCCTTGGCAGCTTCGCCTATATGCCGTTGCTCTCCGATGCGCTGGCGATATTTCGCGAGCAGTGGTTGAGTGGCGCACAGCGCTGGTGGCCGATGCCTTGGCATTGCCGCTGGCGTGGTGGAGCGGTCGCCAGTTGAAAATCTGTGCGCCGTTAGGAGTACAAAATCAATACAGTGAGAGTATGGTCAAAACGCGTTTTCAATCAGGAGCAACCATCATGACGACTCAAGCCAAAGCTTATGCCGCGCAATCCGCGACGACTCCGCTCGCGCCCTACCGTATTACGCGCCGGGAACTCGGACAAAATGACTTAGGCATAAAAATACTTTACTGCGGCGTATGCCATTCGGATTTGCATACGGCGCGCAACGAATGGCGCGTCACGACCTATCCATCGATTCCGGGCCATGAAATCGTCGGCCGCGTCGTTGCCGTCGGCGCGCAGGTGTCCGGCTTCAAAGTGGGCGATGCTGTCGGCGTCGGTTGCATGGTCGACAGTTGTCAGCACTGCGCTTCGTGCGCGGAAGGGCTGGAGCAGTATTGCGAAAACGGTTTCACCGGAACCTACAATGGGCCCGAGCAAGGCACGGGTGGCAATACCTATGGCGGATATTCCGATCACATCGTCGTAAAGGACAAGTTCGTACTTCGCATCACCGACACCAATCTGGCCGCTGTTGCGCCGCTGCTCTGCGCGGGTATCACGACTTACTCGCCGTTACGCCAGTGGAAGGTTGGCAAGGGACACAAGGTCGGCATCGTGGGCCTTGGCGGACTCGGCCATATGGGCGTCAAGATCGCCCGCGCGATGGGCGCGCATGTCGTACTCTTCACGACTTCGCCGGGAAAAAAGGTGGATGCGCTGCGACTGGGTGCGCATGAAGTTGTCATTTCCAGAAACAAGGACGAAATGGCTGCACATCTCGACAGCTTCGATTTCATACTCGATACCGTCGCGGCTTCGCATAATCTCGACGACTTCCTCGTCTTGCTCAAACGCGATGGCACCATGACCTTGGTCGGCGCGCCCGAAACGCCGCATCCTTCTCCGACTGTGTTCAACCTGATCATGAAACGCAAACGCCTTGCCGGATCATTGATTGGCGGCATTGCGGAAACTCAGGAGATGCTCGATTTCTGCGCCAGTCACGGCATCGTGTCGGATGTCGAAATGATTCGTATGGATCAGATCAACGAAGCGTACGAACGGATGTTGAAGAGCGACGTGAAGTATCGCTTTGTCATCGACATGGCGACGCTGTAGAACCATCCTTCGCGCTTGAAGGGAGATTACGCCTAGCTTGGCGAGATCGTGACAATCGATGTCGAGAAAACTTGATCGCTTGACTTATTGATAACTTACGTTACTATTAATTAAGTTATCACTGCGTTATCAATAGAGCTTGGTCATGAGCGATTCGTTTCTTCCCTTCGAGCGGGCGATGAAGGAGTTGGCAAAGCGCATGCCGGGTTCTCCCGTGCGGGAAGCCATTCTTACGCGCTTGATGTATCACGTGAATGCGCGCCTGGTGGAGCATTTCGACGATCCGTTGCGCGAGTACGGCCTCAATCAAACGACATTTACCGCGCTGGGCGTTTTGTATGGCAGTCCCAACTACAGTCTGAAGCCTTCCGAGTTGAGCGTGTTCATGAGTTCGTCTCGTACGAACATCACGCGCGTCGCCGATGAGCTGGTCAAGAAGGGGTTGGTGGAGCGTACGCCCAGCGAGCTCGACCGACGCCAATTGGACTTGACCTTGACCAAAAAAGGCATGGAGTTCGTCAAACGAAATCTGCCTTCCCGGCGCAAGCAGCATGTCGATTTGTGGTCGGCCTTCACCGCCCGGGAGAAGGCGAGCTTCGAAGTCTTGTTGCGTAAGTTGCTGGCTCAATTGGGTGGTTAAACGGAGCAATAGAAACTGGGTGGTTAAATTTTTTTGTCGAAATGATAACTAGCGGAACTGTCAATCACGTTATTTGTCAGCAATGTTGAATCCTGCAATCAAATCGGGAAGAGTTGAAATGCTCGTGCCGAAGTCCGTGACGAAGTATTTTGCCGGGATGCTGCTTCTACTGTCCGCCGGCTGCGCGAACATGGGAAGCATCTCGCCGCAATCGCAACTCGTGCAGGGCGCGCAAGTGGGTATTGTGGATCAAGCGGCGGATCGAACGCCCTTGCCTGCGGGTTGGCCGGCGAAAGATTGGTGGCTGATATTTTCCGATCCGCAATTGAACCATTTGATCGACACGGCCATTGCGGGGAGTCCCGACATGCGCCTGGCGGAAGCGCGCGTGCGCATGGCATTGCAGGCCGAGGCGATCGCACGCGGCGGGAAAGGTGCCGACATCGCCTTGAACGGCAACGCCACTCGTGAAAAGTTTTCGAAGACCTACATCTATCCGCCGCCACTGGGCGGCAGCATGATCACCGATGCGCGCCTGGCAATCGATTTTACCTATGACTTCGATTTCTGGCACAAGCATGATGATGTCATTGCCTCGGCGGCGAATCAATCGAAGGCCTCGCAGGCGCAAGCCGAATCGTCGAAGCTCATTCTGTCGGTTGCGGTTGCAAGCACCTATGGTTCGCTTCAGCGAAGCTTCGCTGAGCTGGCTTTTGCGCAGCAACGATTGACGACGCAACAGCAGATCGTTGCGCTACTGCGCACGGCCGCAGAGCGTGGCATCGAAGCGAAGAGCGCGATCGAGCCGAGTGCGGCGACGGAAGCCGACATGCAACAGGAAATCGCGGCGATCCAGCAGCAGATCGATCTGATGCGGCATCAGCTCGCCGCTTTGGCAGGATTGGCGCCGAACGCCTTGAACGACCTGTCGCCGCAGCTACTTTCGCTGCCTGCCGCGATGAGTTTGCCGCGAACATTGCCTGCGGATTTTCTAGGACGCCGGCCGGATATCGTTGCGCAACGTTATCTGGTGGAGTCCGCGACGCAGGATATCGCGGCGGCCAAGGCGGATTTCTACCCCAATGTGAATCTGGCCGCTTTCGTGGGTTTGCAATCTCTCGGCCTGAGTCAGCTTTTGCAAGCAGGCAGCACGACTTTCGGTGTGGGGCCAGCGTTGCATTTGCCACTGTTCAACGCGGGCACGTTACGTGCGCGCCTCGGTGCGCGCTATGCGAGCTACGACGCTGCCGTGGAAAGTTATAACCAGACAGTGATCGATGCCGTGCGCGACGTGGCGGATCAAACATCCCGCTTGAATTCGTTTGGCATACAACTGAAGGCGGCTGCGGATAACACAACGTCATTGCAACGCAGCGCGGACGCCAGCGCAGAGCGCTATCGTCGAGGTATCGCCAGTCATCTGGATGTCCTCGATGCGCAGCAGTCTCTGCTGGAGCAAAAGCAGAGCACTCTGGCATTGCAGGATGCGCAATTGCAAGCATCGCTGGGGCTCATCAAGGCTCTGGGTGGTGGCTATGTTGGGCCTGCCGATATGCAGACGTCCGGAAATTAAGCGGCAAAGATCAAAAGGAACACGAAGATGCCGGACAACGAAGCAAATACGAACTCCCCCGCGGACAATAAACGCAAACACCGCTTTGCCATGTTTGCCGTGACCGCTGCCGTAATCTTGGCGGCGCTTGCATATGGCATATACTGGGCTGTCGATGCGCGCTATTACGAGTCGACGGACGATGCCTACGTCGGCGGCAATCTGGTGCAGGCGACACCGCAGATTGCGGGAACGATCATCACTGTCGGCGCGGACGAAAACGATATGGTCAAGCGGGGACAAACCTTGATCGTGTTCGATCCGGCCGCCGAGAATGTGGCGCTCGCGCAATCCGAAGCCGCACTGGCGAAAGCCGTACGGCAGGCGCGCAATCTGTTTGTCGGCAATTCGCAATATGAAGCGACGGTCAAATTACGCGAGGTGGAACTTCAGCAAGCGCAGGCAAACCTATCGCGCAGGACCGGCCTCGATAATGACGGTGTCGTTTCGACCGAAGAAGTTCAACACGCTAGAGATGCCGTGGCGGCGGCTCAAGCAAATCTGGATGTCGACACGGAGCATTTGAAAAGCAATCGCGCTTTGACCGAGCGTACATCGATTGCAAGTTATCCCGATGTCCTGGTCGCATCGGAGCGTGTGCGCGCTGCCTATCTCGATGTGTTGCACACTCGAATCGTCAGTCCCATCGATGGCTACATCGCCAAGCGCAGTGCGCAAGTGGGTCAACGCGTCAGCGAAGGCATGCCGCTGATGGCCATTGTTCCGCTCAATGACATTTGGGTAGAGGCCAATTTCAAAGAAGATCAGTTGGGCGGATTGCGCATCGGGCAACCCGTGGAATTGAGTTCGGATTTATATGGCGGCAAGGTGACCTACAACGGAAAGATATCGGGACTGGGCATCGGCACCGGATCGGCCTTGTCCGTATTGCCCGCGCAAAATGCATCGGGCAACTGGATCAAGGTGGTCCAGCGCTTGCCGGTGAGAATCGCGCTCGATGCCAATCAGTTGGCGCGTTATCCATTGCGCGTCGGCTTGTCCATGAATGTCACTGTCGATATTCATCAGCAGAACGGCCCGGTGCTCGCGACGAGTCCCAATATGCAAGCGTCCTACTCTGTCAGCGGGCAGGATGCGGCACTGCGCGAAGCGGACAATCTGATCAATCGCATCGTTCGGGAAAACGCCGGTAGCGATGCAGCCGTTGCGCATGGAGCTTCCGCAGGATCAGCGTCCGGTCATCGAGGAGGTCATGTGTGAGCGAGGTTGCAGAGGCACCTGCGAATCCTTCCGGTAAGGTCGCGCATCATGGACTCATTACGTTGTCCATCATGCTTGCTACCATCATGCAGGCACTCGACACCACTATTGCCAACGTGGCGCTGCCGCACATGGCGGGCAGTTTGTCCGCGTCGCAGGATCAGATTGCATGGGTGCTGACGTCCTACATCGTTGCTGCGGCGATTGCCACGCCGTTGACCGGCTGGCTCACCGGACAGTTCGGACGCAAGCGTATTTTCATGATTTCAGTCGTCGGCTTTACGGCGGCGTCGGCGCTGTGCGGCATCGCCGGATCGCTGTTCCAGATTGTCATGGCGCGGCTATTGCAAGGTTTGTTTGGCGCGGCGCTGGTGCCGCTATCGCAGGCCGTCATGCTCGATATCAATCCGAAGGAACGGCATGGTCAAGCCATGGCGATCTGGGGCATGGGCGTAATGGTCGGGCCTATTCTCGGCCCGACATTGGGTGGCTGGCTGACCGATAACCTGAGTTGGCGTTGGGTGTTCTTCATTAATCTTCCAGTCGGAATATTTTGTTTTTACGGCATCTACACCTACATCAAGGAAACGGTGATCAAGTCGTCGCAATTCGATTTCATGGGCTTCGTTACGCTCAGCTTGAGCATCGGCATGCTGCAATTGATGCTGGATCGCGGTGAGCAGCTAGATTGGTTCAACTCGATTGAAATATGCATCGAGGGTATCGGTGCTTTGGTCGCGTTTGCCTATTTTCTAGCGCATACCTTTACTAAAGGCAAAGGCTCTTTCTTCAACATGCAATTGCTTAAGGATAGGAACTACGCAACGGGCCTGATATTCATGTTTGTCGTTGGTCTCATTCTTTACGCGACGCGCGCGCTGCTACCGCCGCTATTGCAGACATTGATGGGTTATCCGGTCGTTACGACAGGTTTGGTGACGGGGCCGAGCGGCATCGGCACGATGCTGGCGATGATGATCGCTGGCAAATTGGTTAATCGGATCGATCCGCGCGCGCTCATTGCCTGCGGGTTTGGATTGATGGCGTTCTCGTTGTGGCAGATGTCCGGCTATAACCTCGATATGGGGGAAGGACCGATCGTATGGCCGGGATTTTTCCAGGGCATGGGGCTCGGGTTCGTTACGGTGCCGCTTACGACAATAGCATTTTCGACACTGAACCCCGTATTACGGCCGGACGGTACGTCGATCTTCAGCCTGTCCAGAAATATCGGCAGCAGTATCGGCATTTCCGTCATGCAAACATTGCTGACGCGCAATACGTCCATCGCGCACGCCGCGCTGGTGGGAAACATCAGTTTGTATAACCCCATGGTGCAAGCACCTTACGCACCGCCTATATACGATTTGCATAGTTACGCCGGACTGTCGGCGATCAATGCCGAGGTTACGCGGCAAGCCAGTTTGATTGCCTATCTCGACGATTTTAAATTCATGATGCTGGCAACGATCGTAACCACGCCGTTGCTGTTGCTGATGCGCAGAAAGACATCTCAAGGCAAATCCGCGGAGCCGGAAGTTGCGGTGTTGGAGTGATTCGGCTGGCACACGCGTTGTTTGAGCCTGCAGGGAAATCGTAGAAAGTTCCGCAAGAAAGTCCCGTCCAAAAAGGCCTCAAAGTGGTCCTGTCACGCAACGGATAGCAAAAATTATTTTGCTGACACCGCAGAATATCGTCACCATGTCCACTCGGCGAGGAAACATCGCGTTAGAATTGCCGCCGCATTACCTCGCTTTGAGTAGCGAATCGCTTCTAACGGTAGAGGCAACTTTTTTCTTTTACATTGGGAAATTTATGGCAACCGCAAAGAAGGCAACAAAAGCTCC
>DASUGV010000480.1:0-7959 GCA_036273835.1 Rhodocyclaceae bacterium | reverse complement strand
CGAAATGAATGGGCTGGAAGCTGCCCGCATCATCCGCAATGGCGGCATGGCGGGAATCAGTGTGCAAAATCCCAATGTCATGATGGTTGCGTTGACCGCCGATGCGAGCATCGAGAACCAGCAAGATTGTCTTGCCGCAGGCATGGATGCCTACCTCACCAAACCAATTGAAGAGCAACAACTGCACGCCATCATTGCTAGCGCCATCGCCCGTCAGATCGAGCGCGGCGCGGCGCTCGATCCATTGGTCGACAATGTGCCCGTCCCCACGGCGCCGAAAGCGGCGGCGAAGACAACCGGCCTCATGCTGCGCGGCATGGTGGACGACGACATGGCTTCGGAATTGATGCCCGTGTTCGTCTCGACGATTTCCGGCGCGCTGCTCGAAGTCGACGAGGCCATCAAAAGAAAAGACTTTCGCAGACTCGTAGAACTGTTTCACAGCCTGAAGGGCAGCATCGGTTATTTTTCGGACGACGCACTGTATCAGCAGGCTGCGAGTCTGGAGGCAGCCGCCAAGGCGCGCAACGCGGAAATCATAGGCAAAACCTTCCCACCGCTCAGAGAAACCCTCGCAGCTTTTGTGCAAGAAAACCGCTAGCTTGCAAACTAGCGTGAGCCTCGAATACGGACCGCAACACAATCCGCCACGCGAGGCACGTCGCCCTACTGCTAGAATTGTGTTTTACGCAATTCTCCGAGCCTTTCATGCCGCAGGAAACATTCAGTTCTCACTACGACCATAAAAAAATAGAGCACGCGACCCAGCAACACTGGGAGCGTACCGCCGCATTCAAGGCCGTCGAGGATGCCGGCAAGAAGAAGTATTACTGCCTGTCGATGTTCCCTTATCCATCCGGTAAGTTGCACATGGGCCACGTGCGCAACTACACGATCGGCGACGTGCTGACGCGCTATCACAAGATGAATAATTACAACGTCATGCAGCCAATGGGTTGGGACGCCTTCGGTCTGCCTGCAGAGAACGCGGCGATCGCCAACAAGGTGCCGCCCGCGAAGTGGACCTACGACAACATCGCGTACATGAAGAAGCAGTTGCAGTCGCTCGGCTTCGCGATCGACTGGAGCCGCGAACTCGCGACCTGCAAGCCTGACTACTACAAGTGGAACCAGTGGCTCTTCCTGCGCATGCTCGAAAAAGACATCGCCTACAAGAAGACACAGGTCGTGAACTGGGACCCGGTCGACCAGACCGTGCTGGCCAACGAACAAGTCATCGACGGCCGCGGCTGGCGCACCGGCGCCGTCGTCGAGAAGCGCGAGATCCCCGGCTACTACCTCGCCATCACGCAATATGCCAATGAACTATTGAGCGACCTCGACACGCTCGACAACTGGCCCGAGCGCGTCAAGCTCATGCAGGCCAACTGGATCGGCAAGAGCACGGGGGTGCGCTTCGCCTTCAGGCACGACATCAAGGGCGACGGCGGCGAACTCATCAACGACGGCAAGCTGTGGGTCTTCACAACGCGCGCGGACACCATCATGGGCGTCACCTTCTGCGCCGTGGCGGCCGAGCATCCGCTTGCCACACACGCCGCGAAAAACAATCCCGAACTCGCCGCCTTCATCGAGAAATGCAAGAGCGGCTCGGTCATGGAAGCCGACATGGCGACCATGGAAAAGGAAGGCATGCGCACCGGCCTTTTCGTCACGCATCCGCTCACGAATGAACAAATCGAAGTGTGGGTCGGCAACTATGTGCTGATGTCATATGGCGATGGCGCGGTGATGGCCGTGCCGGCGCATGATGAACGCGATTTCGCGTTCGCTAAGAAATACAAACTCCGAATCAAACCAGTCATTCTTCCCGAGGGGCTTACTTCGGCTCAAGGGCAACCGCGAACTGCTTCTTCCGCCATCCCAATGGAAAGTCTGTGGGACGGCGATTGGCACCCCGGATTCGCGACCCACAGCGAACTATGGAACTCCGGTAAATACAACGGCCTCACATATGAACAAGCAATCGACGCCGTTGCAGCCGATCTCGCGGCAAAAAATCTCGGTGAGAAGAAAGTGCAATGGCGTTTGCGCGACTGGGGCATCTCGCGCCAACGCTACTGGGGCTGTCCAATTCCCATCATCCATTGCGACAGTTGCGGCTCGGTGCCCGTGCCTGACGATCAGTTGCCCGTCGTGTTGCCTGATGATTGTGTACCGGATGGCTCAGGCAATCCGCTCAACAAGCTACCGTCCTTTTTGAATTGCAACTGTCCGAAGTGTAACAAGCCCGCGCGTCGCGAAACGGACACGATGGACACCTTCGTCGATTCATCGTGGTACTACGCGCGCTTCGCCTGCCCCGGCAATGACAACGCCATGGTCGACGAACGTGCCGACTACTGGATGACGGTCGATCAATACATCGGCGGCATCGAACACGCCATCCTGCACCTGCTTTATTCGCGCTTCTGGACCAAGGTTATGCGCGACCTCAAGCTCGTCAGTTATCGCGAGCCCTTCTCGCGCTTGCTTACGCAAGGCATGGTACTCAACCATCTCTTCTCGCGCCGTTCGGATGCCACTGGCATAGAGTGGTTCGCGCCTGAAGAAGTGGATCTGCAACACGACGCATCGGGCCGCGTCACGGGCGCGCTCGCGAAGCACGATGGCAAACCCGTCGACTACGGCGGCTTCGGCACCATGTCGAAATCCAAGCGCAACGGTGTCGACCCGAACGCGATGATCGAGCAATACGGCGCCGACACCTGCCGCTTCTTCATGATGTTCACCTCGCCGCCCGAGCAAACACTTGAGTGGAGCGACGCGGGCATCGAAGGCTCGTACCGCTTCCTCAAGCGCATCTGGGCATTCGGCAATGTGTTCGCGAATGAAGTGCGCAGCAAGCTGCCGGCGGCACGCACGCTCGCTTCCGCGAAACTGCCCGACGATCTCGCCGCCCTACGCCGCGAAACGCATCTGTTGCTCAAGCAGGCCAACTACGATCTTGGCAAACAGCAGTTCAACACTGTGGCGTCGGCGTGCATGAAGATGCTCAACGCTCTGGAAAAGGCACCGAAGGATTCAGCAATCGCTGCGGAAGTCATCGAGGAATGCTTCGGCATCCTGCTGCGCGTACTCTCGCCGATTACGCCGCACATTACGCATGCGTTATGGGTCGAACTTAGCTATGGCGATGACATATTGACCGCGCCGTGGCCAGAGCCGATCGAAGCCGCGCTCGTGCAGGACGAGATCGAACTCGTGCTGCAGGTGCTCGGCAAGACGCGTGGTTCGATCAAGGTACCGGCGAGTGCCGACAATAAAGCCATCGAAGCGATCGCCGTGGCCTCGGAGACTGCACAGCGATACATGGAAGGCAAACCGGCGAAGAAGATAATCGTGGTACCAGGACGCCTGGTCAATATTGTTGTCTAATATACCGCAGCGCCTCATCGTAAATATGCGAATGGTATGAATATGAATCTGACTACGTCACAACACTTCTCTCTTGCGCTGCGCTCATGCGTCGTGGCTCTGCTGGTCTGTCTATTGGCTGGCTGCGGCTTCCAGTTACGCGGCCAGCGCGCATTGCCTTTTCACAGCATCTATCTGGGCATGAGTCCTTACGATGATCTAGCCGTCGCCATCAAGCGCGAGTTGCGCGCCAATAACGATACGCAGGTCACCGATACGCTGCAGGAAGCGCAAGTGAATATGGTCGTGTTGGTCAACAGCAAGGAAAAAGCCATTCTTTCGCTCAACTCTCAAGGTACGGTACGCGAGTATCAACTGCGTCAGCACTTTGCTTTCCGGCTGGTGGATAAGGCAGGCCTGGAGGTGATGCCGTACAACGAAATCAATGTTTCCCGCGACATCAGTTTCAATGACAGTCAGATACTCGCCAAGGAACAGGAAGAGTCCCTGCTTTACCGCGATATGCAAAACGACCTCGTCCAGCAATTGATGCGTCGTTTGTCCACGGCAAAGCTGAACACGCCGTAGCCGCCGCAAGATCGAACAGACGTATGAACCTGCGCCCCGAACAGCTCACGAGCCATCTCGAACGCGAGCTCGCGCCGCTCTATGTCGTCCATGGCGACGAGCCGCTGTTGGTCACTGAAGCGGGCGATGCCATTCGCGCGGGTGCGCGCGCCAGAGGCGTGTCTGAGCGGGAGGTGTTGGTTGTCACGCAAGGTTTCAAGTGGGATCAACTCGCGCTCGCTTCAGGCAACCTCTCACTATTTGGCGATCTGAAGCTCGTGGATCTGCGCATCCCGACCGGCAAACCCGGGCGCGAAGGCGGCGATGTGCTCGTGCGCTACGCCAAACAACTTATGACGAATGGATTAAAAGTGGACGGTGTGATGACGCTCGTCACACTGCCGCAACTCGATTGGGCCATGCGCAAAACCACGTGGTTCGTCGCGCTCTCCGAGGCAGCTGTGGTGCTCGAATGCAATGCGCCATTGTTCTCCGAGTTGCCCGCATGGATTGCCAGCCGCCTCGCCCGCCAGAAACAAACCGCGCCGCGCGAAGCATTGGACTTCATCGCGGACCACGTAGAGGGCAATCTGCTCGCCGCGCATCAGGAAATCCAGAAGCTCGGCTTGCTCCACGGCGAAGGCACACTCACGCTCGAGCAGGTTGCCGACGCGGTGTTACACGTAGCGCGTTACGACACCGAGAAATTACGCACCGCCTTGCTCGAAGGCGACGCGGTTCGCTGCGCGCGTTTGCTCGACGGCCTACACGGCGAAGGCGCCGCACCGCCCTTGGTGCTGTGGACGATGGCGAATGAAATCCGCACGCTTGCCAACGTGCGCGCCAACATCGACGCGGGACAAAATGTCGATGGCGCGCTCAAGAATGAACGCGTTTTCGGACCACGCCAGTTGCTGCTCAAACGCGCCGTACAGCGTCTTAGAAGTAGCGCGCTGCGCGCTGCGCTCATGCATGCCGCTCGCATAGACCGTATGGTCAAAGGGCTGACGACCGGCGACGTGTGGGACGAATTCCTTCAACTGGCCTTGCGCGTGCGCGCGAGCTAACTCGCTGGCTGAATTTCAGCGCTGCCGCGCGCGTCGCATGGGCGCCGCAATCGTCGACAGAATACTGGTCAAGCGTGCCGCCGTTCCCAAGCCTGTCGTGTCGGTCATGACACTCACCAATTTCACGCCAGGTTGGTGTACGTTGAGATGGCTCACGACGCAATCGCGTCCGCGTTGTTTGGCGGCATACAGATGTTGATCGGCGCGCTTTACGAGTATGTCGACGTTGCCCTCGCCGCTGTATGAACCAATACCGAAGCTTGCCGTAACCACGCCCGCCGCGTGGAAAGGACGCCGCTTGATGGCGCGCCGCATGCGCTCGGCGATGATCGTCGCGCCTTCGGTATCGGTCTCGGGGCAAATCAGCATGAATTCTTCGCCGCCCCAACGCGCAAGATGATCGGTCGCGCGCATGCTGCGTTTGATGCGACGGGCGATGCCCGCCAAAACGAGATCGCCGACCGGATGACCGCGCGTGTCATTGACGAGCTTGAAGTGATCGACATCGAAGAGTACGAGCGACAGAGGCCTGCCATAACGCAGTGCGCGATCGAACTCTTGCTCGAGTACATACTCCGCTTTGCGCCGGTTATATAGACTAGTTAATCCATCCGTGTCCGCATCGGCAAGCAATTCGTTGGCTTCGCACCACCGGCGCCAGGAAAAAATGGCTAGCAATGGAAATGCCATTGACATTAGTAATTCGAGCGCTCGTATATTCCAATCGGGGTGAAGTTGCACGGCGTCGTCGAGATGCTTGTCGAGATCGAAACACGTGATGATCGTCCACTGCACGACGATGCCCATGGCAAGAAACGCCAAGTCCCGTACACCTCGACGGTGATCTTCCAGCCAGCGCGAAAAAATTCTCCAGCGAGATGTCATGGCAACAAACAGATTGACGATGTCGTAAGTTCAACGACATATGTCACTCGATATTGAACCCGCCGGCAATTGCGCGTGTAAAGAATCGTGTCACTGCGCGTCGGGCGCAGAGTGCGGTGGAAGCAGGAGCCAGGCTGCGATGCCCATTAAGAAGCAGCCAGCGCCAATGCCGATGAAGACCGGCACTAAACCATACGCATCCGCGGCGCGGCCGATCGCTACGGTACCGACAGGCGCCAACGCAATCGTTAAAAATCGCATCGTGGTCACCATACGCCCAAGCAAGGCATCGGGCGTGACAGCCTGCCGCAAACTTAGGTAGTTCACCAGATACACCGCAACGCCCAGGTTCATTAGCATCAGCGCCGCGCCGGCCATCCAGTTTGCATATGCACTACCGGCGCGTGGCAACGCGTATGACAAATAGCCGATGCCGGCGCCCAGAACGCCCCACACGAGACTCTTGCTGCTGCCGATGCGACGTTCGAGCTTGTGCGCAATCGCGGCGCCAAGCAAACCGCCTAGCGCACCCAAGGTGTTGATCAATGCGATATCCGCCGCGCTCAAGCTGAGGTCGCGTGCCGCAAAGAGAACATACAGTGCCTTGAAACTGTCGTTGAGCGTGATCCACACGCACACCACCCATACGAGCGTGCGCAACATGGGTGTGCGCCAAACGAGCAATAGTCCTTCTTTGATCTCACCAAGTACATTGGCATATTTGTTGATGGCAGGCATATCATCTCGGTGAATGCGTGAGAGCAGAATTGCGGAGATGACGAAACTCAGCGCATCAGCCGTAATGGCAAGCGGAGCGCCGGCAAGCGCTACCAGAATTGCTGCCAGCGCCGGCCCGACCAGCTGCGCGGCGGACGAGGCACCTGAAAGCTGACTGTTTGCCAGCACCAGACGATCGCGGCCCACCAGTTGCGTGATAAATACTTGCATGGCTGACCCGCCGACGGCTTCGCCAGTCGACACCATCGCGGCGGCCAGATACAGAACGGGCAAGCAAAGAACGCCGCCCAGATAGGACAACGGCACCAATACCAAACCGGCAGCGGAAAATAAATCGAAGGCAATAGCAAGTTTCCGCTTGCGCGAACGATCGATCCATACACCCGCAGGCAGACCGAGCAACACGAAAGGCAAGAGCGAACACGCGGCAAGAATACCCATCTGCGTGGCGCTCGCGTGCAATAGCTGCACCGCCGTCAGCGGTAATGCCATTTGCGTAACCGAGGTGCCCAACACGGATAGCGTGGTGGCCCAGAACAAATGCATGAAATCGCGATCGCGCCACAGACTGCCGGCAGGCGCAAAATTCATGACCAAAGAGAGAACGAAACGCATAAGGGCCGGTGTGATGCGATGGATCGGATGATGCCGGTATTATGTCTTCCATGGCCAGCGGAAGCGGAGAGTGGACGGATGAGCGGGATGACCCTACACAGCGCGCGCCAGCAATGGTCTAATTCTGTATTGAGCTTCAAAAAGATATGCATATGGACATCAAAGAATACATGCAGCAGGTGGGCAAGCAGGCACGCGCCGCGTCGCGGCTCATGGCGGCCGCCTCGACTGCCACCAAGAATAAAGCGCTCGTCGTCATCGCGGCGACGATTCGCGAACGCCAGGCGGAACTACTCGCGGCCAATGCGCGCGATCTGGAACGGGCCAAAGCGGACGGTTTGGATGCGGCCATGATCGACCGCTTGACGCTGACTGCCAAAGGCGTGGAGAACATGGCACAAGGCTTGGAGCAAATCGCTGCCCTTTCCGATCCAATTGGCGAGATCTCCGACATGAAACGCCGCCCTTCCGGCATTCAGGTGGGTCGCATGCGCGTGCCGCTCGGCGTCATCGGTATCATTTACGAAGCACGTCCAAATGTCACTGCCGACGCGGCGGGATTATGTCTGAAGAGCGGCAACGCGGCGATCCTGCGCGGCGGCAAGGAAGCGTTGCATTGCAATCAGGCGATTGCCGCGTGCGTGCGCGCTGGATTGGCCGCGGCGAACTTGCCCGAAACTGCGGTGCAAGTCATCGAAACGACTGATCG
>DASUGV010000479.1:0-12457 GCA_036273835.1 Rhodocyclaceae bacterium | reverse complement strand
CCGTGCCTTCGAGCGACAGGTTGGTTTGTTCGCTGGCAGTGTAGGAGGGCTGCGCTATGGTGACGGTGGGTGCGTCATTGGTCGCGGCGATATCGATCGTGGCTGAAGACGTGGCAGTGAGCGCGCCGCCCGAGCCGGTATTGCCATTGTCATTGACGCTCAGTACAAGTGTGTCGGTGGCCGGGGGCGTGTCGGCGTTGATCAGATAGAAAATATTGGCGCCGCCGTTGCCGGTCAGCAGATCGTTGATTTGCGCTAGCGTACCTGTGAGCGTGATGGTGTTGCTGCCCGAGCCACCGACGAGGGCGCCGCTGGTTCCCGCGCTGGCGGTCAAGGCGCCACTGGTAACCGACAGCGTCGCGGTCATGCTGCCCGATGCGGCATCGATATCGCCGATCGACAGGCCCGTGCCAGCAAGTGCCAGCGATACTTGTTCAGTGGCGTTGTAACTTGCTGCGGCGATCGTGGCCGTGGGCGCATCGTTCTCCGCAGCGACGTTGATCGTCACCGCATCCGAATCGGTCAGGTTGCCACCGTTGCCGCTGTTGCCTTGGTCGTCGACGCCGATGTCGAGCGTATCGATGCCGTTGTAATTGGAGGCTGGCGTGTAACTCAGGCCGTCGAGCGCGGCGTTGATATCGGCCAGCGTTCCGGTAAATACCATGCCGACATCCGCATTACCGTCGCCTGTTGTGAAAGACAGGCCCGTCGTGCCGGACAGGGTCAGCGCGCCATGCGAGACAGAGAGCGTGACTTGCAGACTGCCGCTGCCGGCATCGACGTCGGTGATCGAGATTGCATTGCCGTTACCGATGGAGAACGTGAGCCCCGTATCTTCATTGGTCGACTGCGTGCCCGGTACATTGTTGACGGGCGCGTCATTGACTGCATTGACGTTGAACGTGAACGTGTTGGGCGTCGTCGCGAAACCGCCGAAGTTGTCCTGCACACTGAAGGTGAAACTGCTGTAGGCCGCACCGTTCGCATTGGCCGCAGGTGTGAATATGAGGTGGCCCGCGTTGACCTCGCTGGCGGAAACGACATCGTTCGCCACGAGGGTCACGCCATTGAGCGTCAGCGTGCCGCTGCCAGGCAATGTGTCGATGCGGACGGCGGCAAAAGTCTGGCCCACGTCAGCATCGGCAAAGCCGAAATCCGATATCTGTAATGCATAACCGGTGTCTTCGTCGAATGTCGCCGAGTTATCCGTTCCTGTCGGCGGTGTATTGGCCGCCACATTCACAGTTAGCGTTGCGTTGCTGGAGAGGCCGCCCGTATCGGTGATGCTATAGACGACTGTCTGCGCGCCCGAGGTTGCGCCCGGATCGAAGTGAACGCTGCCGTCCGGATTTACGGTGGCTGTGGTGCCTGCGCTGCTGCTGACGATGTTGACGGTCAGACTGGCAACCGTATCGTCGGGATCAGTATCGTTTGCTTTGACGTTGACATCCAAAGCCGTCAGCGGACTGGTCGACGCTGTGTCGTCATTGGCTACCGGCGCGTCGTTGACAGCCGTGACACCGATATTGCGCGTAGCGGTGTTGCTGCTGGCGCTGCCATCGCTGGCAACGAACGACACGGTACGTGTCAGTGTGCTCGGATTGTCGCTGGTGTTCTGATACGTGACGGCACGCAGCGCTGTTTGATAATTGGCAACGGTGGTCGTACCCGTGAGCGTCAGCGTGCCGGTAGTTGCGTTCCACGAACCGCTGATGCCCAATTGATTGGTGAAGGCCAGCACATCCTGACCATTCTGATAATTGCCGGTGATCTGCACCGTTGCGCCGGCCAGATTGGTGCTATCGACATCGCTGACGGTGAGCGCGTTATCGACGGACGTAGCGGCAGCATTTTCCGTATATGACAAAGTGGTACCGGTGGTGGTGACGATCGGCGCATCGTTGACGGCCGTAACGCTGAGATTGCGTGTGGCGCTGCCGGTGGCTGCGCCATCATTGGCTGTGAAAGTCACCGTGCGTGTTGCCGTGCTCGGATTATCGCTGGTGTTTTGATACGTGACGGCGCGCAGCGCTGTTTGATAATTGGCAACGGTGGTCGTACCCGTGAGCGTCAGCGTGCCGGTGGCCGAATTCCATGAACCGGTGATGCCCAGTTGATTGGTGAAGGCGAGCACATCCTGCGAGGACGAATAGTTAGCAGTGATCTGAACCGTTGCGCCGGTCAGATTGGTGCTGTCGACATCGCTGACGGTGAGGGCGTTGTCGACTGCGGTAGCGGCCGCGTTCTCCGTATATGACAGCGTCGTACCGCTGGTTGTAATGACAGGCGCATCGTTGACCGCTGTAACGTTGATGTTGCGCGTGCCCGATCCAGTCAGGCTTCCGTCGTTGGCCGTGAAGGTAATCGTGCGCGCAGCGGTGCTGGGATTGTCCGACGTGTTCTGGTACGTGACGGCGCGCAAAGCTGTTTGATAATTGGCAACGGTGGTCGTGCCGCTGAGGGTAAGCGTACCCGTGGCGGAATTCCAGCTACCGGTGATGCCGAGCTGGTTGGTGAATGCCAGCACGTCCTGACCGCTCTGATAATTGCTCGTGATTTTCACGGTCGCGCCCGTCAGGTTGACGCCATCGTCGGTAACGGTGAGCGCATTGTCGATCGCGGTGGCAGCCGCATTTTCGGTGTAGGCGAGTGCCGCCGCAGTGGTGTTCACGACCGGCGCAGTGTTGGCGGCTGCATGCATCGAAACACCGAGCGCGGCCCACACTTGAGAGTCCGTCAGCGTCCAGCTCATCGTGACCGACGCGGCGCCTGCTTTTGTGCTGCTGGCACCCAGCGGGTCGGAGCTGCCGGTGCCGGACTCGTTGGTCCACAATGAGGTCTGACCACCTGCGACCGTTGGTGTGCCGGTCTGTTGCCGCGAGGAAATCGAATCGATGACCAGATCGCCGGTGGCGGAAGCCACATTGATGCTGGGCGTCGTGCCGGTGCCCGTGCCGGTTTGGACCGTGCCGAAAGGTGTGGTCTGGTCGACGTTGAAGAAGCTCGTCGCGCCGACTGTGAATTCGTGCGGCGACGGCAAGGTGACGACGACATTTGCGGTGCCGGAAGCTGGTGCGAGCAGGTACCAGATTTCCGTTGTCACCGTGGCGCCAGCGTCGCTGATCGAACTTAGCTGAGTAAGGTTTTGACCGCCATATGTGATGGAGGTAGGAGACGTGGCGCCACGCGTCGAATATTCGACGACGAGTATGCCGTTAAGGCCGGTGCCTTGAGTGTGCGAAAAGGTCAGACTGGAAACGGACGCCGTCGTCGTTGCAGCCGATGTGGTCGAATCGGGCACGATCGCAAGTGTGCTGTCCCAACTCGCTTGCGTCGCTGTGTCGACGATCACGTTCGTCTCGATATTGCCGTGGGTGTATTCGAGTGTCCAGTCGCCGCCGAGTGCCGCGTTGCCGGTGAGATCTTCGCTGGCGGCAATGTCGGTGCCGGTGAGCGTCCCGAGGGCGTCGACAAACTGTTGGCCGGCGTCGTCAGCGGCTACATCGCAACCATACAGCAGGAAATCGGCGCCCGGCGCTAATGCATTCTGCCAGGAATGAATGCTATTGGCATATTGCGACAAGGTGTCCGCATTCAGCAACACGTTGCCGATTTGCAATTCCCCCGCCGCGCCGTGCGTGATGAGGTGTATCGCGGAAACATCGCTGCGCCCGGCCAGCGCGTCGGTGATCTGCGCAATGCCGTCGCGTGTCGCGTCCAGTGTGATGACTTCGGCATCCGGATGCGTCTTCTGAACGTCGGCGAGCAAGTCCTGCCATTGCGCGACGGAGGTATCGATGAACACTATCTGGTGGGACTGCTGATTCGTGTCTGTCGTCTGAACTGCCGCGTCCGCGCGAACTTGCGTGTCCGCATGGTCTTGCCCGGCAGGTACGGCCGAAGGCGCGGCAATGTCGTGCGACTGAACTTGCGCTATGACAGCGCCATCAAACACGCCTGGCGCCAGGTCGGCGGAATAGAGCAGTCGTGCTTCCATCTCTTCGAACACGGCGCGGCGCCGTATCGTTACCGAAGCGGGCGCATCGCCGGTCTTGCGTGCGATGTTGCGTGAAAAGCCGCGTGCGACGCTATGCCAAGCATCCTTGAGCAGCCAGCGAAGATCGGCGTTGCCCATCACTCCTCTCCGGTCGAGCTGTCGCTGTCGAAATTGATCTTGCAACGCAAACCCGATGGCACGGCTTCTTGCGGATTGGGTAGCTCGAGCCGCACGCGGAAGGTATTGCTGGCAGCATCGACAACCGCGTCGACTTCGGTGACACGCGCCCGAAGCGTATTCATGCCCGGCAGATCGGGTGTGACACTGGCATAACTTCCCGACTTGATGGTATTGAAGCGGGCGGCCGGCGCCACGACTTCGACGCGCAAGGGATCGATCTGCACCAGCTTGACGATGGGTTTTTCTTCCACGCGCGTACCGGCCGACATGTAACGTTCGACGACGACGCCGTTGAACGGCGAGGTAATGGTGCGCAGGTTCAACTGTGCCTTGGCCACACCCATGTCTTGCCGCGCCACGACGCGCGCTTCCTGCGTTTGCGCGTAATGCATGGCGGCAACTTTTGCTTCCGAGACGGCTTGATCGCGCGCCTGAGACGAAATGAAATTCTTCGCCAGCAATTCTTCCGCGCGGTCGGCCTTCTTTTGCGCGAACTCGTAGGCGGATCTAGCGGAAGCAATGTCGGCGCTGTTCGCGGCGCGTTGCGCGGCTGCTTCGTATGATGCGCGTTCGACATCATCAATCAGTTGCGCAACGACCTGACCTTTCTTGACGTGATCGCCACGCTCGACCGCGACCTTGGACAGCACGCCGATGACTTGGCTTCCCAGTTCCACTTCTGCGCTGGGTGCCAGCAGACAACCGAGAAAATCCTGGTGCGGCCGCGTAGTTGCCGTCGCCGCCGCGCCATGTTGTTGAGGCGGCATGGCAGGCGGCGCAATGCTAGATGCATGCTCGGTTGCCGCATTGCATTCGTTCGCTAAGCCCAAAAGACTCAGAGCGACTACAAAGGTCAGTACAGCGTTTTTCTGTCTCGTTTTCACGGTTATCGATCCGTTGTTATTCAGGTGCTGAACCAAAATGCATCGTGTCTTGTTGCTTGTCCCGCCAACGCAGGCCGGTCCGCGCGCGCTGCAGACGATGCTCTTCGCGCACCTGCACAAAGTGCACGAGCGGCTTTACGAATAGCGCGGGAATCGCACCATCTACTCCGGACATCGCACCGAGCAGGTGGCGCATGAAGCGCGGCACATAGCGCGCGAGCAAACCTTCTTCGAGCGAGAGCAGCGTTTCAGCGCTGCCGGGCCGTCCTTGACGCGCGGCGCGGCCGAATAATTGCCGGTCGATGCGCCGCGCGCTGTTATGCTGACAGGATAATACATGCAAGCCGCCATGTTCCGCCATGCCTGGACTGAGAACGATGTCGGTGCCGCGTCCTGCCATGTTGGTCGCTACCGTGATCGCGCCGCGCTGGCCCGCGATGGCAATGAGCTGTGCCTCTTCACTGTCTTGTCTGGCGTTGAGCAGCCGGTGCGGAAGATTATGCTGCGTGAGTAATCGGCTGAGATGCTCGGACGCCTGTACCGAATCGGTGCCTACGAGCACCGGCTGCCCGGTCGCATGGCGGTCGGCGATCGACCTGACGACTTGCCGCCAGCGCGCAGCGGCCGTCGTGAAGACGCGCGGTGGCGCGTATTTCAACCGGCTGGGCTGGGCGGTGGGAATCGTCCGCATGGCGAGACCGTACACCGCGAACAATTCGCGCTGCGCTTCGCTCAGCGTACCGCTCATGCCGCCGAGGCGCAGGTAACGCGTGAAGAAACGCTGAAAGGTGATTTGCGCGATGACGCGCGTCGCCTTGGACGGCGCGCAGCGTTCTTTCAACTCGACCATTTGCTGCAGGCCACGCGACCATGCGCGGCCGGCGGAAACGCGTCCGCTGTTGGCGTCGATAAGATGCACTGCGCCATCTTTGACGAGATAATCCACATCTCGCCTGAGTATGTATTCGGCATGAATGGCGATCTGCGTCAGTTCTTCGCGGTAGCGGGGAATGGCCCATAAGGGATTGCCGGCGGGGTCGGGATAGGCGGCGATGATTTGGCGGCCATTCGCCGTCAGTTCGACGGTCGAGTCGCGGCTGTCGACGCGGTAGTCGAAGCCCGCTTGCAATTTGCGCGCGATGCGCAGTGCCAAGACGCACATCGCGATCTGCTCGGGCTCGGTGTAGGACTCCGACAGCACGAACGGCGTTGCCGCTTCGTCGATGAGCACGCTGTCGGCTTCATCGACAATCCCCATGCACAATCCGCGCAGTACGCGCCGCACCGGTGGGGTATCGATGGTATGCGCTGGGGCATCGTTCGATTCGCGAGGCGGCGCGGCGGGCGGTAGCAATTGATCGCGCAGATAGTCGAATACCAGTTCCCTGGCGCTGCAATAGGTTATGCTACTTGCATATGCGGCGATACGTTCGCTGCGATTCATGTCATGGTCTATCGCCGCAACGGACAAATCGAGCAACGCGTAGAGCGCGCGTAAAGACTCGGCATCGCGCTTGGCAAGATAGTCATTCGAGGTGATGACATGTACCGGCACACCCGCCAGCGCGGCGGTTGCCGCCGCCAACGCGGTGGCGAGCGTCTTGCCTTCTCCGGTCGGCATTTCGGCAAGTTCGCCCTGTAGCACCGCGAAGGCAGCTATGATCTGGTTGTCGCGCAATTCGATACCGGTGGCGGCGCGTATCGCGACCAGAACATGCGCGCAGCAGCGCTCCGCCGCGTTGGAGGCGAAGCCATCGCGCGCCAGCTCGGCGCGAATCTGTCGTAGCTCGTTGCGAAAGGCGCGGCTCGGATAGGCGTGCATCTGCATGTGCATCTGTGCATGGGCGGCGCGTACGGCGCGCACGCGCACGGCTAGCTGACGCTGGCGCTTCTTGACGAGCGGTCTCAGTTCCGTGACGACGCTGCGCAGCCAGACCCACACGGGATTGGGTGTGGCGCACGGCGCTTGTTCCGGGTAGGAACCCAAAACAATGCCAGGTATGGGAAGCGGCGCTCGGATCATGGAGTCCCTCTTAGAGCAGGAACGCCGTGTTGCTGGCGCCGAATTGTTTGACGAAGACTTGCCGTATGCTGCGCGCCCATTGCTGCGCGAGCGTCGCCGGTCGATGTTCGATATGCAACCAGACGCGGCTGCCGATGCGCGCCAGCGGCTTGCCTATGACATTTACATCGACAACGAAAAACGAGTCGATGCTGCGCAGCCCGTCCCGATCCGACGGATCGGTCGCGATGGGGCCGCCACCGCTTTCGCCCAGGATCGCGCTAGGCAGTTGATTGGTCGCAGCGGGTGTTTCGTTGCCGAGATGGCCCAGCAACGTGCGGTCCCGTTCTTCGGCAATGCGCACTTCGATCCGTTCAGGCGTTTGCCGCAATAGATCGATGTCGGCTTGCGAAAGCACGGCGCGTACAGTGATCATCTGCGGTGCGACGACGTGCGCTACCAAAGCGCCACGCGCGAAAAACTGGCCGGGCAAATCCTCGGTGTGCGGCAACGCGAGCTGGCCATCGAGTGGACTCTTCAGCGTAAGCTGGGTGATGCGCGTGTCTAGGTCCTCGCGCTGCGCGCGGAGTTTTTCCAGTCCTTCATCGATGGCTATTGCTTCGGCTGGTTTGTCCAGCATGGCGGCTTGGAAGTCGATTTCCTGGCTGGCAATTTGGGAATCGATTTGCTGCTGCTCCGCAAGGAGATCGGAGTTCTCCATCACGAGCAGCGCTTGACCGGCGTGAACATGTTCGCCATCGCGCACCAGCACTTTTTGCACGAAGCCTTCGGTCTCGTTGCGCAGACTTGCCGTGTCCGGCAGCCACACGATGCCCTGCGTCCGTGTCGTGTAGGGCATGGGTACGATGAAAACGGCGCCGGCTGTTGCGGCAGCAAGCAATGCCAGACTAGTGGCGGCACGCAACCGTACTCGTTCCAGGCGTGGCGACAGAAAGATCAAGTTCAACAGGCGCCACAGCGATATGACAATGTACTTGACCGCCAGATATAGCGCGAGCGCCAATCCGGCCATCAGTATTTTGGCCGACAGCCATATCACCATGCCGGCCAGCAGTGCGATGCGATATATGAGCGCGCCGATGCCGTACAGAAATAACCAGATGCGCGGAATAGCTGTATCGGTCCGCGAAAAGAGTGTCTTGTTGCCGAGTAGGTAACGCTCACCGAGATAGCGCAGATAGGCTTCGCTATGCGCGGCGAGTCCCGGTATCTCCAGCCAGTCTGCCAATACGTAGTAGCCGTCATAACGCATCAACGGATTGGCGTTGACCAGGATCGTCGATGCGCCGCCAATCATTAGGCAGGAGAAGGCCGCATCGCGCAGCCAGCCATCGTTCGCACCGAGCCATACGAGCAGCGCGGCGCTGGCAATGGCTGTCTCGACAATGACGCCCATCGCGCTGACCAGGATGCGCCGGTGCTTTTCGGGGAAGGTCGAGGCGGACGAAGCGTCGATATATGGCACCGGCATAACGAGGAACAACATGGCGCCGACTTCGTGTACTTCGCCTTGCCAGCGGCGAATCGCCAGCGCGTGTCCGAATTCATGCAACGCCTTGATAACCGGATAGCATAACCATGTCAGCAACAGGTTGCGCGGCTCGAATAGATGCAATGCCGCGAAAGCATGCAACTCACTCCAGTGCATGCCGGACAGCAAGGCTGCGGCGGACACCGACAGCGCCCATGCGATGAGCACCCATCCGTTGAATAGCCAGCGCGTCAGCGGCATCAGAAAATCGAGGAGCGCGGTCGGGTCGAATAAGGGCACCTTGAATGCCAGCGGATTGAGCTTGCCGGCACTGTTGCGTTTGCGCCGCCGTTCGGCAGCGTCGAATATGCCTCCTAGATCAGGCGTCGTTTCACTCTGGATCATGCCGGCAGTGGTGAGATCCGACAGAATGGACAGCACCTCGTGCTGGCTCGGCGCATCGTTGCCTTGAGTGCGCACGAGCACATCCCAGATTTCCTGCACGGACATGCGCCCATCGAGTCGCCCGACGATCTGGTAACCAAGATTGTTGACGCGGAATTGCCGCCCTGTCGTCTGGCTCGATATGACATACCATTGCTCGTCGCGAAAACTTTGACGCGTGATGCTGGCATTGCTCACCAGCCGCGGGTGGAGATGCGCGGCGCGGTACCAGTAGGGGCTGAATAATGTCTCTGTCATGATGCGCCGTATTATCCGAACAGCGACCACAGCTTGAAGCGCAGCCATTCCATTACGCGACCGCCCGCGGCTTGGATGATCGATTCGCGGTCCAGCGCAATCTTGGCCACGCCTTCCAGTCCGGGGCGCAGTCCCGATTCGTTGACTTGCGCGTTGCTGGTCAGTTTGGCCTGCACCTCGAATACGTTGCGGCCGCCGTCGTATTTTGCGAGCGGCGTAATACGCTCGACACGGATATTCAACGGATCGTACGGCATGGCGGAAAGGGTCAGCTTGCCGGGCATGTTGGTGTGAACATTGCCGATGTCTTTATCCTCGACCGCGAGCACGATGCGGAAATCGGTTGAAGGCGATAGGACCAGCAGCACGTCGCCGCGTTTTACCGGCGCACCGATCTGCTGCTGCAAATCGCCATTGATGACAATGGCATCAAAAGGCGCGACGACTTGCGTGCGCGCTAGATGCTGATCCACCAAATCGAGTTGGGCTTGCGCTTCATCCGCTTGCGCTTGCGACGACACCATCTTGGCGCGATCCTGTTGCGCGAACGCGTCGCCTTGCTCGCCGCGATAGCGGGCAACTTCGCTCTGCAACCGGCGTTGCTCCGCAAGCAAATCCTGATCGGCCAGCGTCAACAAGAGTTGGCCTGACTTGACATGATCACCGGGGTGTACGAATACTTCCTTAATGAAACTGTCGACGGGTGTCGATAGGCTGCGTTGCACGACGCCTTCCAACTTTGCCGGCGCAGTGATATTGACCGTGATCGGAATCATGCCCCCAGCCGCGATTCCAAGCGTTACGATTGCCGTGATCAATTTCGTTTTGATGGAACCCGAGGACGTCAGAGATGCGCCGAAGAGACGCAATTCCCGCCATGCGCGTGTCAGTGCCGATTCATGACTGCGCTGCTTGATGTCCAACACCGGACCGACGACGAGCGCGAGATTTTCCAGTTCCATTATTTCTTCGCGCTGCCAAGCGGATGCATCGGCGCGCAACAAACTCAGCGCGCCGACGATGCGTTGTTGCGAAATGAGCGGAACGGTAAGGATTGCTTCACCGACTCCGGCACCGGCCAGATCGGCATGCATGAGAGTGATGCGTGGCGAATCGTCTGCTTGCGGCGGATAGCGCAATGTCGATTGCTGATCGGCTGCTTCATTCATCGCTGCGGCGGCCAGGCGTGCCAATTTGAATTCCTGCCGCAAATCCGCAACGCCTGACCACGCAGCAAGTTTGATCGTGCTGCCGGCTAACATGCCTACTACGACGTGTTCACAATGAAAGGCGCGGGCCAATTCGCTGGCCATGGCGGTAGCGGCCACGGTGAAAGAGGGTTGCGCGAGTGCGGTATTCACACAATCGAGCGCCTTTACGCGTTGCGTAATTTGGATTGGACGTTCGTTTTGAATCACCGATAAATGAGATTTCATTTTTTATAATGTTTGCAATTGCGCCAAATAATTGCTGGAGATAATGATCCTTGTCATATTTGCCAATTGAACTGCAATACTTTCAGCATGCAGCGTTATACTCAAAACAATAATGAGATTCTCCGTTTGGCGGAGCAATTTCTTTGCGACTAAAGGCCATTAACCTTTAAGGTAAAGGAAAGATTGTGTTGCATGCATTTTATGGATCGTGGGACCGTTAAACATCTCTTTAAATCAAACGTACATATCGAACATTTTCCTGCTTTGAAATATGCAGGGTATCGCAGCAATCACGCGCTGCCACACAAGACATAAAAATTCACCGGTCTTCGAATATGGAAAAGAAATGCCGTATCGCTTTGTTTGGCGAATGCATGATCGAATTGCGCGGTCAAATGTTTGGCACCATGCATCAAAATTTCGGCGGCGATACGCTCAATACGGCGGTTTATCTCGCTCGCCTCGGCGCGGAAGCCGGTATTGAAGTAGCTTACGCCACGCAATTGGGCAGCGATGCATACAGCAACGCAATGGTCGCCGCATGGGAACAAGAAGGCATCGATAATTCGATGGTGTTGCGCGAAGAAGGACGTATGCCTGGTCTTTACACCATTCAGGTGGACGAAAGCGGCGAGCGGACTTTTTACTATTGGCGCGATTCCAGCGCGGCGAAGGCATACTTCGCGGGTGGCAGCAGTCCGCTGGAAGATCAAATCGGATCGTGCGATGCATTTTATTACAGTGGCATAAGTTTGGCCGTGCTGCCGGTAGCGGGGCGCGAGCGCCTGTTCGATTTCATCGCACGCCTTCGCGCACGCGGCGGTAAAGTCATCTTCGACAACAATTACCGCAAGCGCTTATGGCCGGATGGCGAGGCGGCGATATGGTTTGACCGCGCCTTTGCCGAGAGCGATACCGCGATGATTACGCTGGACGACAATGTGCAGTTGTATGGTTTGGACGAAGACAGCGCGTTGTCGCACGCTTACGCGCTGTCATCCGACGAGGTGATCATCAAGCGCGGTGTCGATCCGACATTGGTGCGGGTACGCGGTATGGATCCGGTCGCCATACCGGTGTTCAAAGTCCCTAAAGTTGTGGATACGACCGGCGCGGGCGATTCGTTTGCGGGCGGTTATCTGGCTGCGCGCTTGCAAGGCCAGAGCCCTGAAGTGGCGGTTCGCTCGGGTAATAAGATCGCTTCCATCGTCGTGCAGTATCCCGGTGCCATCATTCCACGGGAGGCGATGCCGGTATTTTTCTTCACCTGAATTTCTTCGCTGCAAGCAACATTCCGACACATGTTCCGGCTTCCTGTTGTCAGGCAGGATCGCTATAATTTCAAAAGAATTCGCTAGTTTGTCTGACTAACATACGGTGTGATATCGAAATGCCCGTGTTGATACGGCATATAAACGTCAAGAATCAAAAGGAGCTTCGGTTGTGCCAAGCTTGAATCGAAATACTTTGTCGAGTGTCCGGCGTGATGCTGAAATCGCCGATCCAAGTCGCTCTTCCGCTTTGCCGCCGGTACGCATTCTGCAAATCGGCGACGGTAATTTTCTACGCGCATTTGCCGACTGGATGGTGGATGTTGCCAATGGCGCTGGGCTGATGAACGGTCGGGTGACCATTGTTTCGCCGCTTCCTCAAAGCATTGTCGACAAACTCAATGCACAGGATAGTCTCTATACGGTATTGCTGCGCGGTGTGCAGCAAGGCAAGGCTGTGGAGTCGCGTCGCGTGATCACCTGCGTTGACACG
>DASUGV010000478.1:0-3045 GCA_036273835.1 Rhodocyclaceae bacterium | reverse complement strand
GGCAGGCCGACGATCAGCATGCCGTGATGCAGAAGCGGCAACATCATGGATAGCAATGTGCTTTCTTGTCCGCCATGCAGGCTAGTGGTAGAGGTAAATACGCAAGCGGGTTTGCCAGTGAGCGCGCCAGACAACCATGCGCTGGCTGTGCCATCGAGAAAGTATTTGAGTGGCGCCGCCATGTTGCCGAAACGTGTAGGCGAGCCCAGTGCAAGCCCAATGCATTCTTCGAGATCGCGCGCTTCCACATAGGGTGGGCCGTCATTTGGAATATCCGATTCGGTTGCCTCGCATACTGCGGAAATTTTGGGTACCGTGCGCACTCTTGCAGATGCTTCGGGCACCGCGTCGATTCCGCGCGCAATCTGTTCGGCAAGCGCCCGTACTGCGCCGCGATGGCTGTAATAGAGAACAAGGATCTCCCGCATGAACGAAGCGACCGGCAGTTAGAATGGCTGCATTATACGAGTCGATGCAAGGACCCTCACATAATAGGACCTCACACAGATGACGCGTACCGCCTTATTCCAGCGCTGGCAACATATCGTGATAACTAGCGAATTTGCAGAGTTCGCGAGACTCGTGCGAAATAAATTCAATGACGTGCGTGTTGCGCAAGTTGCGGGCAGCTTGACTTACACGTCGCTTCTTTCGCTCGTGCCGCTGCTGACGGTCGTGTTGACCGTGATGAGCCAGTTCTCGCAGTTCGCGCAATTGGGTGGATCGCTGCGCGCATTTCTGTTGGACAATTTGTTGCCGGATCGTGCCGGCAAGGTTATTGCCACCTATGCCGTTCAGTTCAGCCAGAAGGCGTCCAACCTCACGATCGTGGGGACAACTGTCTTGTTCATTACGGCAGTCATGCTGCTGCAAACGGTCGAGCGCACTTTCAACAATATCTGGGGCATTCGCAGACCTCGCGCGTGGTGGGTACGGATTCCGAATCATTGGTTGGCATTGACGCTGGGACCGCTTCTCTTGGCAGTCAGCGTGGTCGCAACGGGCTATCTCATCAAAGCTTCGCTGGGGGTTGTGGATGAGCCGATGTGGGTGCGCACATTTGTTTATCGACTATCGCCCGCGTTGATGTTGTCGATTTTTTTCGGCTATCTGTTTCATACGGTACCCAATCGGCATTTAGTTCTTTGGCATAGTATCGTTGGCGGATTGGTGGCTGGTTGTGGCGTCGTGGCAATACAGCGTTTGTTTGGCTTTTATCTCAGCAAGCTGCCCAACGTTACGCTGATCTACGGTACTTTCTCTGTCGTCCCGATCTTTCTGATCTGGTTATATTTTTCCTGGACGGCGATCTTGCTTGGCGCCATCGTCGCGGCGGTGCTACCGGATTTTTATGCTCGACGCGGGCTATTGCCGGATACGCCTGCGGGACATATTCATTCGGCATTGCGCATAATGATTGCATTGATTGAATCGCAGCAACAAGGTAAGGCTCTATCGTTGATGAACATCGCGCGACGCAGCGGGCAATTGCAGGCGCATGCCGAGCGGATGCTAGAAGATATGCTGCAGGCAGGCTGGGTTGCGCGTACAGAAAATGACGAATGGATGTTGAGCATCGCGGCCGGCGCGCTCAAACTTGGTGATGTGATCGCGCAACTGGTCATCGGATCCTTGCCAGAATCGACGCGCGCGCAGCATGCCCGCAATGCCGATCAGCGTGTAGTGGAAGCGGCTTTCGCGCGAGTGCGCGCAACGCTGGATACGCCCATCATAGATCTGATCGGCAATCAGCCGTCCGGTAAAAATCAGGTCGGATAAGGGTCTATCTCGAACTGGAACAATTCGATGTTCGAGGTCTGCATGTCCAGGCTCAGTAGCCGGCCTTGAGCGATGTACAGCCGGTCGATGTCGGAGACCAGCGCGAAGCGGCGCGATGTGTAGGTGCCTGATGGCGCCAGTACTGCCTGATGGTGCCGCAATGCAGGCAACACCGGCAAGACCAGCGCGTTGACCATGGACACGGGACGATCTGCATTGCGGAAACCGACTTGCACCGGGATGGCGCCCTTAGAAACGATTTGCAGACCTAACTCGATCTGGTTGGGTGAATCGCTGCGCAACCAGCGTACGATGCACAGGCTCCATGAATCTGCAGGTGTATTGCGCAATGCTATTGCCATACCCGCTGCGATGCCGCCGCGCAGACCTTCCACATGCATGATGGCAAAGCCGCCCGGGCTTTCGTTCTGCACATCCCATTGCGAAATCAGCTCGAGCGATTCGGATCGTTTGCCGCGCAATAGATTCCAAATTGCGGACAAGCCAATGCATGCTTCAACACCATACTGTTGACGTCGCCGCGGTTGTTCGCGCCGCGCCGGTGCAGACCAGCGATTGTGCAGGCGGCCAAGCAGAGAAACCGGCTGTACGCCCGGAAATACTTCGCTGGGTTCCAGATCAGGACTGCCGCGCCCGCCTTCGTGGCGAGCCAGCGCTTCTGCCGCTCTGCGCGCGAGCGCGGCAGTCGAGAAATACAGCAGTTTGGCATTTGTTGGTGGGTCGCGCCGTATGCACGCTTGCGGTTCCGCACCGCTTGCGGGATCGAGCCAGTACCACGCACCGTCTAGGGCAGGTGGTCGCTCTTCTTGCACATGCACTTGTCCACTTATGCGAGATAAATATTCAGCAGCCCAGTCGAGTTCCGATGCCGACAGACTGTGCGGTTCGAGCGAGGACATTGCCAGCAATCGCTTGTAAACAAATAGCGCTGTCTCGGCAGGGCTGCCCGGAGGCTGGGTGGCGTCGGCCTCGATGCGCGACAGCGCGTAGAGGCGATATGCAACCGCCCACAACTCCGGCGGCGCTTCCTGGCCCACCTGGCAACCGATCAAATATTGTTCGACCAGCAAACGTAAAGCGCGTGCCGAAGCCGTTTCATTCAAACGGCGCTGCGTGCGGATGGCGCCTTGTCGCGCATCGCCCAGCACGCGCTCGAATCCCAATGTCACACGCATGAGCGCCGCGATCAAACCTCGAGCACAGGCAACACGCTCTTCGCTAAGCGGCAGATCGAGACTACGTATC
>DASUGV010000477.1:0-3429 GCA_036273835.1 Rhodocyclaceae bacterium | reverse complement strand
ATGCCGATGAACAAAACTTTTTTCTCTTCCCGCTTCGGCATGGTCGCCGACCGCTTTGGCGTGTCGTGGATGGTGCTTGTGCGGCATCAATGAATTTTGAAGGAGACGAATCATGGCCCGTGTAAATACCTACCTCAATTTTCCCCGAACGACCGAGGCGGCCTTCCTGTTTTACAAGTCGGTCTTCGGCGGCGATTTCTCAGCGCCTATCGGGCGATTCAAAGACGTTCCGGCTCAACCTGGTCAGCCGCCAATGGCTGAAGCAGACAAAAATCTGGTTATGCATGTTGCATTACCCATACTTGGCGGACACATGCTCATGGGTACCGACGCGCCCGAATCGATGGGATTTTCGTTGATTCAGGGCAACAACGTGCACATCAGTCTTGAGCCCGACACACGCGCAGAAACAGAGCGTCTTTTCAAGGCACTCGCGGAAGGCGGCAAAGTGGAAATGGCGCTTGGCGATATGTTCTGGGGCGGTTACTTCGGCAGCCTTACGGACCGATTCGGTGTGCGCTGGATGTTCAACTGCCAAAATAAAAACTAAGAAAATCGCGGGCGGAGAATCTCGACCGATCCGAAATGTCGCAACGCGCATTACGTGGGCATTTCACAAGGAGTATAGCTATGTCCAAAATTCAGAAAATCACCCCTTTCTTATGGTTCGACAACAACGCGGAAGAGGCAATGAATTTCTACGTCGCTACTTTCAAGAATTCCAAGATCGAAAAAGTTGCTCGCTACAGCGAAGGTGCGCCCGGACCGAAGGGAGCCGTCATGACAGCGACATTCCAGCTCGAAGGCCAGGAATTCATTGCGCTGAATGGCGGTCCGCAATTCACTTTTTCTCCGGCAATATCGTTCGTCGTGAATTGCGAGACGCAGGAAGAGATAGACGAGTTTTGGGAAAAGCTATCTGCAGGCGGCGAAAAAATCCAATGCGGATGGCTCAAGGATAAGTATGGCGTGTCGTGGCAAATCGTCCCGGCCATTCTAAGCGAAATGATGCAAAGCAAGGATGAAGCAAAGACCAGCCGGGTCATGCAGGCGGTCATGCAAATGACCAAACTCGAAATCGAAAAACTCGAAGCAGCGTTCGAATCCTAACCAATAATTGCTTTGTCATAAATAAACGGCCGCACTTTTCATCCAGGGAAAACAAATATGACCCACATCGAACATCGCAAGCGCTGGCTTGCGCTCTACGTCCTCTGCGCTGGTGTGCTGATGATCGTGCTCGACACAACGATCGTAAACGTTGCGCTGCCGTCGATCCGAGTCGCGCTTGGCTTTTCCGAAACTTCGCTGGTGTGGGTGGTGAATGCCTACATGCTTACCTTCGGCGGCTTTTTGTTGCTCGGTGGAAGGCTGGGCGATCTGTATGGGCATCGCAAATTATTTCTGCTCGGGCTGACGCTCTTCACGTTGGCATCGCTTGCCTGCGGATTGTCGAATTCGCAAGTGCTGCTAATCAGCGCCCGGGCTATTCAAGGTCTCGGCGGCGCCGTCGTGTCGGCGGTGTCGCTGTCGCTGATCATGAACATGTTCACCGAACCGGCGGAACGTGCCAAGGCCATGGGTGTTTACGGTTTCGTCTGTGCGGGTGGCGGCAGCATTGGTGTGTTGCTGGGCGGATTGCTGACCAGCACATTCAGTTGGCACTGGATATTTCTCGTCAATCTGCCGATCGGCATCGTGGTCTATGTGTTGTGTCGCAATTTGCTGCCGGATGGCGGCGGCGGATTGCATGCAAAGCGTCTCGACATTGCGGGCGCCATAACGGTAACCGCGTCGCTGATGCTCGCGGTATATGCCGTTGTCAACGGTAACGAAGCAGGCTGGATGTCGACACAGTCGCTCAGCATGCTCGGCGCGGCAGCAGCACTCCTCGCGCTGTTTCTCGGCATCGAAGGACGCGTCGCCGCGCCGCTCATGCCGTTGGGATTGTTCCGCCTGCGCAATGTCGCGACGGCTAACATCGTTGGCGTGCTGTGGGCTGCGGCGATGTTCGCGTGGTTCTTTATTTCCGCGCTCTACATGCAACTCGTACTCGGTTACAGCGCGCTGCAAGTCGGCCTGTCGTTCTTGCCGGCCAATCTCATCATGGCTGGATTCTCGCTCGGCCTCTCCGCAAAAATCGTTATGCGTTTCGGCATCAGACGGCCCTTGGCAGTCGGGCTGCTGTTGGCCGCCAGCGGACTGGCGTTGTTCGCACGCGCACCTGTGAACGGCAGCTTCATTGCCGATGTGCTGCCCGGCATGATGCTTCTCGGCATTGGCGCGGGCATGGCGTTCAATCCCGTTTTGCTCGCTGCGATGAGCGATGTCGAACCCAGTGAATCAGGTCTCGCTTCCGGCGTCGTCAACACATCGTTCATGATGGGCGGCGCATTGGGTCTTGCGGTTCTCGCCAGCCTCGCCGCTGCGCGCACAAGCAGTGCGTTGGCATCCGGTGCGGGCCAGCTTACCGCGTTGGACTCGGGCTACCAATTCGCATTCGTCATAGGTGCTATCTTCGCGGCAGCGGCAGGATTGCTCGGCGGCATACTCATTCGCACCCGCACACAAAGCGGCGCCAATCAAAAAAATGCGGAAGATTCCGGCGTAGTTGCAGTTTATGAAATCGACGAGCCCAGTCCTGAAATCGGGCGTTAGCATTGCGCGGCAATGAATCAAACTTCACCGGGATATATAGATGCTTACGATAATTGCCGTTGTCATAGTGCTGATCGCTGTCGTTCTCATCTACGCGGCGACCAAGCCCGATTCCTTTCGTATCGAGCGTTCGGCGACGATCAAGGCATCGCCGGAGAAAGTCTTTGCGCTCATCAACGATTTTCGCGCCTGGGGCGTATGGTCGCCGTGGGAAAAGATGGACCCTAAACTCAAGCGCAGTTTCAGCGGCGCAACCAGTGGCGAAGGCACCGTCTATGCGTGGGAAGGAACATCCAGAGTCGGCGCCGGCCGCATGGAAATTACCGAGTCGCTACCGTCTTCGAAAATCATCATCAAGCTAGATTTCTTCAAACCGTTCGAGGCTCATAACACTGCCGAGTTTACGTTGAAGCCCGCCGGAGATTCGACGACTGTCACCTGGGCGATGTACGGACCTAGCCCTTACATCGCCAAAGTGATGACGATCTTTTTCAACATGGACAAGACAGTCGGCAAATCGTTTGAAGAAGGTCTTGCCAACATGAAGGCCGCCGCCGAATAGCATGATATGCATTCGGCATTCAATATATTTGCCGTAATGAGGTCAGGAAATTGTTTGCGACGTTATTATTCTCTCGGCTTTCGTCTACTCAATCCGATGCGTTAAAGCAGGCGGGTGGCAAAGATGCCGTCACGACGGAATCAAAGCCGGTCCGTGTGCGCAAAAATCGCGTTCGCGACGTAAGTACAGACCGAACTGAGCAACAGCCG
>DASUGV010000476.1:0-15544 GCA_036273835.1 Rhodocyclaceae bacterium | reverse complement strand
CGAGCACGGCTTTATCGGCCTGTTTCTGTACCTGTTGCTGATGGGACAAACCTGGTTCTTCGCGGGCTGGGTCATTCGCAATGCGCGCAACGAACCGGACGGTGCCTGGATGATTTTTCTAGCGCGCATGTTGCAGGTCAGCCAGATCGGCTTTCTCGTGGGCGGCACATTTTTGAGCTTGTCATATTGGGACATGCCGTTCTACCAGACAGTCGTTATCGTCGCCATGCGCAGATTGCTCAAGGAGCGGCAGGCTACCGCGGCGCGCAGCAAAGCGAATGGTGAAAAAATCGGAGCACAACTCGGCGAACCAATCGGTGAACCACGCAGTGAACCAATGACCGTGCCGGTGCTGGAGCCCAAAGCATAATGCGTCCGCTCTTGTCGTTGTTGTCGCCGGCTGGCGCGAGAGGCCGTTTGTCGATATTGATATGGCATAGAGTGTTGCCGGCGCAGGACGCGATCTTTCCGGAAGAAATGCACGCCGCGCGCTTCGATGCCACGCTGGGCTGGATCAAGCGGGCATTCAACGTATTGCCTCTGCATGCCGCCGCTGCGCAACTCAAGACAGGCACGCTGCCTGCCCGCGCGCTTGCCATCACCTTCGACGATGGCTACGAAGACAATCACAGCGTCGCGCTGCCGCTGCTGCGCAAGCACGGCCTGACCGCGACATTCTTCATCGCCACCAGTTTCATCGACGGCGGCCGCATGTGGAATGACACTGTCATCGAAACGGTGCGCCGCGCTTCGGTGGGCGCGTTCGACGCGGGCGAATTCGGCCGCTATGAACTCGGCGATGCGAACACGCGCCGCGCAGCCATCGATAGTCTGATCGGAAAAATAAAGTATCTCGGTTTCGACGCGCGACGCGCGGCGGTGGACGCGCTGGCTGCGCGCGCCGGTGTGACGCTTCCGCACGACCTGATGATGAGCGCCGATCAGGTGCGCGACCTCAAGGCGGCCGGCATGACGATTGGCGCACATACACGCTCGCATCCCATCCTCGCCAAAATTGCGCAGGAAGACGCGCTTGCCGAAATCGCGCAAGGCCGTGCCGAACTCGAGGAGATGATCGGCGAACGCGTTACGCTTTTTGCATATCCAAACGGCAGGCCCGATCAGGACTATCGCAGCGAGCACGTCGTCATGGTGCGCGAGATGGGGTTCGATGCCGCCGTCTCGACGACATGGGGCGCCTCGCGTCACGGCGACGACCCGTTTCAGTTGCGCCGCTTCTCGCCGTGGGATACTTCGCGCGGAAAATTTCTCACGCGCATGGGTTTCAATCAATTGCGTTCGCCGGCAAAAATTCCACTGGCATGATCGCAATGGGCTTATCACAATGACGGCAGAAAGCACGATGACGACAAGCGTGACGATGGAAAGCGCGACGACGGCAAGCGGAGCCATCAAGAAAGGCGGCAAACTGCTGGGCATCGAATCCGGCCGCGGCATCGCAGCCATGCTCGTGGTTTTCTATCACGCCGCGCGCCACATGCAGCAGGACATCGGCTACCTGCCGCTTCACGGCATCGCCAATTTTGGCCATGCCGGCGTCGATTTCTTCTTCGTGCTCAGTGGCTTCATCATCTACTACGTACACGGTTTCGACTTCAGCCATCCCGAACGGCTGGGACACTACATCGAACGCCGCTTCACGCGCATCTATCCGTTTTTCTGGTGCGTGCTGGCCGTGACGCTGGTGCTGGCCGCATTGTCGACGCATCAACCATTTCCCGGTATCGCGCGCGTCGTCAAAACTTTCTTCCTGTTCCCGCAGATCGAAGATCCGATTGTGGGCGTCGCGTGGACACTGGAACTCGAAGTGGTTTTCTACCTGATCTTCGCCTGCGCCATTCTCAGCGCGCGCTGGGGCATCGCGTTGTTCTCCGTATGGCTCGGCTTCATTCTCGCCTGCGGCGTGACCGGCTACGTATCGACACATTCCGCGCTACTCAATGAATTGGGGCGCTCTTTCGACATCGAATTCTTCTTCGGCATCGCCGCCGCCGTCATCATTCGCCGCAAGATCAAGCTTCCGCGCGGATTGCTGCCGATCGGCGCAATCCTGTTTCTGCTCGCAGGCACCGTCGAAAACCTTGGCCACTTGGACGGCTTCGGCACGCTTGCCCGTTATGCTTATGGTCTACCTGCGTTCATGATCCTGCTTGGCCTCGCCGAGCGCGAGCGCGCCGGGAGGCTCAAGTTGCACCCCTTGCTCGTCACCTTGGGCAGCGCCTCCTACGCCATCTACTTGACGCACCTGATCAGCATCGGCGTGATCTACAAACTGCTGAGCGTCACCAAACTGCTCGGTGTCCTGCCTGTGACATTGACATATTTGGCGTTGTGTATCGGCAGCATCGCGGCTGCCGTGCTGATATCTCGCTACGTTGAATACCCGCTGATGGGCCGCGTGCGGCGCATCCTCGCCTGACGCCACCACAAGGCGACATAACGCTCTCAGGCACGCTAGATGCGACATCACCCCTGAGATTTGACTGCCCCCTGACGAAGACGAAGTCGTAAAAGCCCGTTCCATTTAGCTGGTTACGAGTTGTCACGGCGTGTCTGGCTGTTTCCGTGTGGGGCGTCGCACATACAGAGGCTCCGCATTTGAGTCATTGTCATCGTTACATTTTATCGAAGGATTTTCATGAATACGACAGCGAAGGACGCCATCAGTTTGCTGGTCAAAGACCACAAGGAAGTGAAAGGACTGTTCGCACAGTTCGAACAATTGTCCGATCGTTCGAAGGTCAGCAAAAAGAAGATCGCCGATCAAATTTGCTACGCCTTGACAGTGCACACACAAATAGAAGAAGAAATTTTCTATCCGGCGGTACGCGATGTCATCAAGGATGACGATTTGATGGACGAGGCCGAGGTCGAGCACGCCAGCGCGAAGGAACTCATCGCGCAATTACAAGACATGGACGCGAGCGACGATCTTTATGACGCCAAAGTAAAAGTACTATCGGAGCAAATCGAACATCACGTCAATGAAGAGGAAGGCCAGATGTTCCCCAAGGTTCGCAAAACAAAAATCGATCTTGCGGAGCTTGGCGAGCAAATGAGTGCGCGCAAAGAGCAGCTGGAGTCAAAGCAGCTTGAATCAGGCGGCTCCGGCGAGAGCATCTGGACGCGCGTGGCACGCGCGACAGGGCTACAGGAGTGATGCCGGGCCGCGATGGTTTGAACGCTTGCTGTGAGCAGCGGGCTATTTGCGATGACAAGTGCATAATCACGATTGGAGAATAATGTGCAAAATGAAGCTGCTGTTATGAGTACTCATAGTCTTGTCGAGAGTGATGCTGGCTCGAGTGTTTCGGGCGTATCTTGGGGCGCGATATTCGCAGGCGCGGCGGGCGCTGCCGCGCTGTCGCTGATCCTGCTTATCCTGGGCGTCGGTCTAGGCCTTTCCTCTGTGTCGCCCTGGTCGTATGACGCGAGCCCAATAGGCGCGTCCACCATTATCTGGCTGGCATTCACGCAGCTGGTGGCTTCTGGCGTGGGAGGTTATTTAGCGGGACGCTTGCGTGTCAAATGGATTGACGTGCATGCCGATGAAGTCTATTTCCGCGACACCGCACATGGTCTGTTGGCGTGGGCCGTTGCGTCGCTGGTTACTGCAACCTTGCTGGCCGGTGCAGCGGGTGCGGTTCTCGGCAAGGTGGTCGACGCGGGTGCTTCGATGGCCGCTTCTGCCGTTGCAACGGGCGCTGCAAGCAACGGGCCACGCAATGCTCCCAACATCGCCGCCAATCCTGTCGATTATTTCTCCGACATGCTGTTACGCTCGAGTGTCGCCACACCGAATGCCACCACGTCAGATGCGAACAATGATGCCGCACGTGGCGAGGTGAACAGAAACGAAGTGAGCAGAATATTGATCACTGACATCCGTGCGGGGACGCTGCCTGCGGAAGACCGCACTTACTTGGCGAATATGATAGCCACGCGTACCGGCATGAACGAAGCAGATGCAGAACGCCGCGTCGATGACGTTTATGCGCGTGCCACCAAGACAATCAACGACGCCCAAACAACGGCGAAGCAGGCCGCCGACGATGCTCGCAAGGCCGCAGCGCATTCAGCATTGTGGATGTTCGTTGCGCTCTTGCTGGGAGCATTCGTCGCCAGCCTCGCCGCGACATTCGGCGGCCGCTTGCGCGATAGCACGCGCGTTCGCAGTTGAATTCAATCCATACGATTTCGGAGAGCTACCATGCGTTCAATTCTGCTTTATCTACTTGGCATTCCCATTCCGATTATTATTCTGATTGCGCTATTTGTCCGATAAGCACGTCACCGAAGCGTTCAGATGGAACCGTCCTCTGAATGCTTCGATGGATATTCACCTTGCACGTTACGTATCTTAGACTATGCGGTCTACGCGTTATTCGGGTCGGTAGTGAAAGCTTGCTTGAGGACCATCGGGCCCTTGCGTAGTAACTGGCGTCAGGCGCTCCTTCCCTTCGATGACGCACTGATCGTTGTTGAGCAAGATTTGTAACTCTGGATTCCGAGTTGGCCAGCCCGTCCGAAACTCCTGCAATAGCGCTGGAAATATCAAGGACACGTACGAAGGGCCACGTTTGTCCGCTGTATCTAGCGAACTGCAGAGGACACCAATAAGCGCTCCTTCGGTGTCAAAAACTGGGCCTCCACTCATGGCGCCAATAGAGGGGCACCCAACCTCAAGACAAGGCCAAGGCAGCATTCCCCGGTCCCGGCCCCAAACGTAGGTTTCAGTTACCGGCCCTTGACTCCAAAGCGGCTTGAAAGTTACTACCTCGGTCTTATCGACATCAGCAGAAAACATGCGTGGGTAGTGCAGTGCATCAGGTACCAAGCCATAATTTGTCACCAACTCCCCCCTGGGTGGCACGCGAGTTGAAATTACGGCATGGTGAAAGGGTATCGCGGGATCCGCCAATGATTGCAAGCGCAAATTGAATAACACAAGATCGGTTCCCCCAATGTGCGTGTGATCTATAACGGACCAAAGTTGGAGTACATCATTCGAGAGACGGGTACAAAGGACAGTCCACTTTTCTTGCATTCCAAGGTGGGGAGCAAGCACGTGCCAAGCCCCCACTGCAAGGCCAGGCGCAATCATGACCGCAGAGCCTTGAAACGTTCCTTCGCTCCCACAACCAAAACCAACGGCTAGTAAGACTCCTTTGAATGAGGACCAATCAGTGAGTGGATAGGAAAAATTACCGTTGGCCCGGAAGGCTGAGAATTCGACGTCCGTGCCCGTGATTGAAAGTGGATCCTCGATTACCTGACTTTTGTTCATTGGTTACGTCCAGGCTGCAGATATACCTCGCGTATAGTGGAGTGGGTACGCATTTCGCATTTACGCGAACGTCATAGTCGGATGATACCCTATAGTCTGAATTCCGGCGCCTTCGCCCCCAACCACTGCTCCAGCATCATCGCAATCCACACCATCTCGCCGTAGCAAGTAGCCTGGATGCAGCGTAGCGGAATCCGGGTCGGGGGAGAATCAACGAAAAGCCCCGGATTCCGCTACGCTGCATCCAGGCTACAGGCGCTATAGGCGCACATCTCTCGTGTATAGCGTGTATCCGCGTCGCAACTACGCAGATGTCATAGCCAGATAATACCTACAAATGGAATTCCGGCGCCTTCGCATCCAACCACTGCTCCAGCATCATCGCAATCCACACCATCTCTCCGTAATACCCCGGATGTTCTGGCAAACGTTTGTCGAAGAGTTCGACGAGGAAATCGCCGCGTAGAACACCGCGGTCGGCGAATGCCATCAGCGAGCTGCGTGCGAGCTGGCGCAAGGCGGGGTCTTTGAGGGCCCAGTGGCCGAAGGGGAGGCCGAAGCCTTGTTTCTTTTTGGTGATGATTTCGTCGGGTAGAAAGTCGCGTAGCGCTTCCTTGAAGAACCAGCGCAGCTTGAGGCCGTGCAGTTTGTATTTGGGCGGCAGCGCGAGCGAGAAGTCGACAAGGTCGTCATCGAGAAATGGAAATGCTACTTGCATACCAGCCAGGCTGGTGGTACCGAGGACTTTCGGCAGATCGTTGTCGGCCAGCGTGAAGCGCCAGTCGAAGCCAAGCATCTTGTTGATCAATGTCTTGGCTTGCACGGATTGCCAGACTTGCTGCTGCAATTGCATCGGTGCTTGCAGGTCGACTTGCGATAAAAAATTCGGTGCGAAGATATTGTCGATACCGAGCCGGTGCAGCAGGTTGTATTGCTCCATGCGGTCGGGTAGCGGTTGATTTGCCTGGTCGACATAGCTGGCGGCTTTGCGTAGAAGCGGCAAACTTCTCGTTTGCTTCAGAAAGAATTCGAGCGGGCTTTTGAATATGCCAGGAACATTATCGTAATAACCGAAGATGCGCTGCTTGGCATAGCGCGTGTTGCCGCCGAACAGCTCATCGCCACCGTCGCCGGCCAGCAGCTTGGTGAGTCCGTCGGCGCGCGCCATCTTGGCGCAATAGTAGGCGGGTAGTGATGACGAATTGCCGAAAGGCTGATCGTAATGCGCCGCGACTTGCGGAATGCCTTCGACGAGATCGGACGGCGTGACGTAGTAAGCGCGATGCTGGGCGCCGAAGTGATTGGCGGCGATGCGTGCGAATTCCATCTCGTCGTAACCTTCGGCTTCGAAGCCGATGGAGTAGGCTTGCGGCGCCTGGCCGGTGGCTTTGGCGAGCATGCCGACGACGGTTGAACTGTCGGTGCCGCCGGAGAGAAATGCGCCAACCTGGCCGTTGCTGGTTTCGCGCAGCACGGCTTCATGCACCAGCGTGCGGAAAGTTTCCGCCAGTGGATAGAACTTGGATTTGGGCGGCTCATCGAACTTGGCGACCCACCACGGCTGTTCGACGACACCCTCAGCCGAGGCTTCCAGCCATGCGCCGGGCTGCAGGCGTTTGACGCCGCAGAAAATCGTGGCTGGCGCGGGTATGACATGGAAATATAGATAATTGAACAGCGCTTGCGGATCGAGCGTGCGCGCGCTGACAGGCACTGCGTCGGCACGGTCCGCGAACGCAATGCGCCGGCCTTCCTGCGCGTAGCAGAAGCCATACGTATTGAAGCGATCGGAGGCCAGGCCGATGCGGCCGTTCTGCGTGTTGAGCCACAGCAGGCTGAAGCGGCCGCCGAGTTGATTGAGAATGTCCTTGGGCGTGGAACGCAGCCAAGGCAGAACGTAACCCCAGCCGCTGTACTTGATGTGCTGCGCCAATCGCACGTCGCGAACGCGCGGTGTGCCGATGACCAGCAAGACGGCGTGGCTTTCTTGGAAGACCTGGACGTGCAGTCCGTCGGCGAACAGCTCCAGTCCGGGCAGCACGAGCGCTTGGCCTTGCGTCAGCGGTTCGGAAGGCAGAGGCGTGTGCCGGTCGAGCAGGTCGAAATCGATATGGCCGCGGATCATGAGACAGAAAGTTTCCGTTCAGAGGGTTGAGAAATATGTTGATAAATGAGCTGAGAAACGAGTGAAGAAGTGAGCGCGTAATTATTTGCGCTGCTCGTGGCGGATTGTAAATGCCGGGTCAGCACCGCGGCCCAAAGCGCGGCCGCGGAATCCAAGCCCGCGTGCGAAAAGTGGCAGTCGGCAATGCGTTGATCGCCACGCAGCGTATCGGTATCCGGCCCCTGGAACACGCCGGGAATTTCGCTAATGGCCTGCGCAATGGCCTGTCTCACAGTACCTCCTGTAGCGTCGCCGCAGCGCGTCGACAGTGCGGCCAAAATAGGTGCGTAGATGCCATCGTCATGAATCGAAGCGGTCAAGCGTTTGAAGCGGCGTAGATAATCCTCGGTCGACGTGCCGGCGCGCGCGTCCGCTTCGCCTTGCTGCCACAGTACGAAATCGGGTTTGAATCCCGCGTGCGTCAGGCTGTCGATTTGCGTATGCAGAAGTTCTTGCAAAGGACCGGTCTCGGTCCACTGCCGAATGGTGCTGCCATCGATGGCGACGACGGCGACTACGATGGGCCGCGCGAGTCCTTGTTGCGGTAGCACGGGCGGCAAGTGGCTCCAGATTGATCCGCCCGTTCCCGTGCCGCCGGGTAGGGGATCGGATGCCAAATAGCATTTGCCTTCGAAGATGACCGGCATGGCAGCGGAAGGTTGTCCAGTTGCGCCGTTGTTGGCGGCATTGGATTGACCAAGCGCCAATATGACGATTGGATTTCTCGCGCGGAGCCGGGCGCAGTCGAGTATCTGCGTGTGCTGTGCGGTCTGGATGCCCAGCAAAGTATGGGCCGAGCTGCTCGTAGGTCTTGCCAGCAACGCAACAACGATGAGCGATGCGAACACTGCGGCAAGCGCCGACGCAAGATAGGGCGAAAGCAATCGCGTGGAACGTTCGCGCCGTTCGCGGTAAGTGTTGCGAATCCAGCGCATGCCCGGTTTCTCGACGGCATAGCTCAAGCATGTGGCCAGTACGAGCACTGCGACGAAGGTGACGGCGATGCTGGCGTTTGTCGACACGTGCGCCATTTGCAGACGCCGTATGACGCTCCAGCCGATGTTCTCGTGCACAAGGTAGAGCGGATACGAAATGCCGCCCAGCCATACGAGAAGACGGCTATTCAGAATGGATAGACGACCTGTTGCCGCCAGGTAAGTGGCGCCGCACAGGCAAGGACATAGCAGGCCAAGCGTCGTGCCATCGACGACGAACAGAACGACGGTTGCGGCGGTTATGATGCAAATGTCATGGGCACTGAAGCGCTGGCTCGACAGTCTGAATATTGCGATGCCGCAGGCGAACCATGGAATGTATTGCAGAATGAATAGCCACGAGAGCCGCCACGGCAGATCGATTCCATAAAATTTGAGGCACAGGAAATAAACGAGCTTGGCGCCGATCAGCGCATACAGCGCGTAGTGCACGCGCGCAGTTTGCTTGCTGAGAAACAGCGCGAACGCCCACATGTAGAACAACAGTTCCACGCCGAGCGTCCAGTACACCGAATCGACATCCGGCACACCGAAATAACTATGGAACATCAGCAGGTTCAACCCTGCGTCGAGCAAGCTGACTTCCTTGCCCGGTAATCCCATCGTGGATGTCACGAGAAAAGTGACCAGCACAGCAGCCCAGAACACCGGGTACAAGCGGCTGAAGCGCGAGACGATGAAATCCATCGGCCGCCGTGTGCGCTCAAGCGTCATGAAGATGACGAAGCCGCTGATGATGAAGAACAGATTGACGCCGTAGAACCCCCAAGGAACGGCGAACAAGGGCTCTTGCGCGTGTCCATAAAGTTGATCGTAACGCGTCGTGAAATGAAACAGCACAACCAGCATCGCGGCGATGCCGCGCAGCGCGTCGACTTCGACAAGGCGCGTTCGCTTGGCGGGCGCCGGATTGAGCGCGGCGGCGTCGCTCAAACCAGCACCTCGACCGGTTGCGGCTGACTCAGGAAATCGCGCGGGCTGGCGGTGTAACCGTAAGCGCCCGATTGGAATATGACGACTAGATCGCCCGGTTCGGCGGTGGGCAAATCCATGCGATCGCCGAGCAGATCGAGCGGTGTGCACAGCGGTCCGACAATCGATGCGTTCTCGATGGCGGAAGATGACATGCGATTACCGATGGCGGCCGGATAGTTCTTGCGAATGACCTGGCCGAAGTTGCCCGATGCGGCGAGATGATGATGCAGCCCGCCGTCGCATACGAGAAAAGTCTGGCCGCGCGAAACTTTTTTGTCGACGACGCGGCAAACATAGATGCCGGCTTCGCCAACGAGATAGCGGCCGAGTTCGATGACGATTTCCGCTTGCGGCAATAATTTTTTTGCGCGCGATACGATGTCCGCCAAGTTGGCGGCTACTGGCGCCAGATCTAGTCGCGACTCGCCGGCGAAATACGGAATGCCGAAACCACCGCCGAGATTGAGCGTCGTCACGGGTGAGGGTGCGGACTCCGAGAGCCGGATCGCTAACTCGAAACTTTTCTGTTGCGCTTCGATGATGGACTCGGCTTTCAGATTTTGCGATCCGGCATACAAGTGAAAACCTTCGAAGTTCAAATCGAGCTTGCCGATCTCGGCCAGCAACGCAGGTACCTGTTCGGCATCCACTCCGAACTGCTTCGGACCACCACCCATCTTCATGCCGGATGACTTGAGTTCGAAATCCGGATTCACGCGTACTGCAATCCGCGGCTTCCAGCCGGTACGCTGGCCGATGTCGGCGAGCACCCGCGCTTCGCGGAAGGATTCGACATTCAGCAGCACACCCGCTGCAACAGCTTGCTCCAGTTCCTGCGCACTTTTGCCCGGACCGGCGAAGCTCATCTCGCGTGCGCTTATGCCACCGTCGACGCCCGCATTGAGCGCGACGCTGAGCTCCTTGCCCGATGCGACATCTAGCCCATCGACGCGCTGGGCCATGAAGGCGACCAGCACGGGCATCGGATTGGCCTTGATGGCGTAATGCAACTTCACTTCGCGCGGCAAGACTGCGCGCAGTTCGTCTATGCGCGCAGCGAGTACTCGTGTGTCATAAGCGAAAAACGGTGTCTGGCCGACGCGCGCAGCCAGGCGCGTCAACGGAGTACCTGCGACCAGGAGTTCGTTGCCGTCGACGCTGAATTGATCCATCGGCGCATGACGCGGCGGCACTTTGGGAGTGGTTGAGTTAGATGCGTTCGGATTGGAAGGCGCGTTGTCGCTCATGGCGTTTGCTCGAAAAGATTTTGGAATTCGCCTGACAATAATTTGCGATCGATCTTGCCGTTTGGATTGCGAGGCAACGGTCCGGTACGCAATTCTATTTTGGCAGGGACTTGATAAGCGGGACAGTCGCGTTTGAGCTGGGCGAGCAACGTATCGGTGTCGAGTCGATTTTCCTTGGCGGTGACAATTAGCACAATGGCATGTCCGAGCGCCGGATGCGGAACGCCGAATGCGGCGCATTCGCCGACCATCTGCGTGGCATAAACGACTTCCTCGATTTCCGTCGGGCTGATGCGATAGCCGGATGTCTTGATCATCTCGTCGCGGCGGCCGATGAAGTACAGGAAGCCTTCTTCGTCCATGCGCACGGTGTCGCCCGAGAATACGGCAATCTCTGGCAGTACCAGTCCGCTCTCGCGCATCGCTGCGGGTAGCGGCTTGAAGCGCTCGGCAGTTTTCTCGACGTCGTTCCAGTAACCTTGTGCGACGAGCGCGCCGCGTTGCACGAGCTCACCGGGCTCGTTGGCAGCGCATGGTGTGCCATCGTCACGCAGCACCATGACCTCGGAATTCGGAATCGATTTGCCGATGGAGTCCGGGCGACGAGCTACTTCAGCGGGATCGAGATATGTGGCGCGGAATGCTTCGGTCAGCCCGTACATCAGGAAGGGTTTCGTTTTCGGCAGGCGAGCGCGGAGCGCCTTCAAGGTTTCCAGCGGCATGCGTCCCCCCGTGTTGGCGATGTAGCGCAGATTCTCCGCGATGCTTTCCGGCCATGACACTTGCGTAAGTTGAATCCATAGCGGCGGCACGGCGGTGAGTCCGGTTACCTTTTCGCGCTCCAGCGCTTTGATCACGTCGCGCGGCAACAAATAATTCAGCAGCACGACGCGCGCGCCCGCATGGAAGGCCGTCGTCAGTTGCGAGAAACCCGCGTCGAATGACAATGGCAAGGCGGCGAGCAAAGTGTCGTCCGGATTGTTACCCAGATAGCTCGCTACGCTCTTGGCGCCGGCAACCATATTGCGGTGAGACAGCACGACCCCTTTGGGCCGTCCGGTGCTACCGGAGGTGTAGAGGATTGACACCATGTCGGTGTCGATCACACGATGCCCCGATTTGGCTGGCGCAACCATGACATCGCGCCAACGATGTATCGAGTAGCCCGAAGCGTTAGGCAAGTCGGCCGCGCTGTCGGTCAGCACGACATGGCGCAGGTCGTGACATCCAGAAAGCGTCTCTGCGATCAGCGCGAAGCGCTCGGGCGAAGTCACCAGCACGCGCACATTGCAATCGCGCAGGATATAGCCGACTTGTTCCGGTTTGAGGAGCGGATTGACCGGCACGAACACGCAGCCTGCGGCCGAGGCACCGAAGCTGGCAACGACCGTTTCGAAACGTTTGTCGAGATAGATGGCAATGCGTTCGGCACGCGCCGTGTCGAGGGCTTGCAGCGCATGGCCGAACGCGGCGATCTGCGCGTGCAGCGCCTCATACGATAAGCTCTCTGCGCCGAAGCTTAACGCTTTTGCTTCCGGTTGACGTTCGGCGCTGGCGATCGGTAATTCGTGCAGCAGATTTGTAGCGTTGGTCATTGTGTTCTCAGCCAGAATCCATTTTGCATACTGCGATCGAGCGGGCGTGTTTCAGGCCGCGAGCGATAGCAACGTGGAAGCAATTTTCGGCGCCATCTGTTCGGTACAGAAATGAGCCTTGACGGATGCACGTCCGGCAGCGCCGATTGCGCGAGCCCGCGCTTCATCCCGAACAAGTTCCACGACCTGCTGCGCCATTGCTTCCAGGTCGAGATATGGTACCAATTGAGCGCCGCCGTGTTGTGCGTACTCTTGGACACCGCCCGCACCGACGAAGCCGATGGCAGGCAGTCCGGCCAACCCCGCTTCGAGCATGACCAAAGGAAAAGGGTCGATGCGCGAAGTCAGCGTAAAGACGGAAAAGGCCGGATACAGTCGTTGCATGTCGGTCCGCTCGCCCGCAAAGCAGATGATGTCATGGATACCGCTACGCATGATGTCATATTCGATCTGCCATTTTTCTTCTTCGCCATGACGGCCGAACCATACGAACCGGATGTTCTCGGCGCGTGCGATGTGCCGTAGTCGTTTGGCAAGTTGCACGAATAGATCGCTGCCCTTGACCCAACTGATCGTGCCGATACCGGCGACGATGCGGCAGTCTTCCGGAAATCCGAGTTGCCGTTTGAACTCGGCAATTTGCATAGCGCTCATTTCGGAAGAGGGCGATGCATCGGCAATGAAACTGTGATGTGTCACTATTTTATTTTCAGGCACGTGCGTTACGGAGATGAATTTTTCGCGCACGGCCTCCGAACACGCAATGAAAAGATCGGTGGTAGAGAGTGCGGTATCGACTGCATTTGCATACCGCGGATTGCACAAATAGTTGTCCAGTTCATGCAGATGTGTAACTACTTTGCAATTTCGCGGCCGAATCGAAGTAATGGAGGTGGCCGCAACTATCGTGTTGCAATACAGAATCTGTGGTGCAAATTGCGCAATTTTTCTCTCTACATCTTTACGATTCCGGCGAGTCACTACGTTCGCCAGCCATGGCGTCATTTCTCGCAGCCACGGGCGCTGAATGGAGGCTTCAACGTGATCCAACCGAATAATGCTACCGATTTGCGCAAACTCCGTTGCCAATCCGCCGCCACCCTGAGAAACGATTATTGAATCACTTTTCGTTCGTTGCTTTAGCCAGCTCAAAACAGCGAGCAGCATGATCGGCGCGCCGGTCCGGCTTAGGTTGTGGGATAAGGCGAGCAAACGCATGTGATGAATTGCAACTGAATGATTTTAAAATTGCGGAGCGCACGGTGTGAATGCGCATGATATTCCATAAGCAATAATGGCCCTGTGACGTAGTTCAAACCCATGCTCTTTTACCCTTTGTTGAGTGGAAATACTTTCCGGGATAGAGGGCTTCGTACAAGGCCTTTTCAGCACAAATTACAAAAAAACGGAATGAAATTGCAGAATGGAACCGACATTCGATGCATTTGTCCAGCGGTTATTCCGCGCTGCTAATTCCACGAATCTCAATTGTCATATTCGGGCTCTGACCGATAATTTCCCTTTAAGTAGCCGGAGTAGGACGGTAGAGGTGTCGCAATAGCTCCCCATAAGTCGATTCGGGGCCGAGATATTTATTGGCGAAGTCGAATGCTGCTTCGGATAGGGAAACTTGCAATGCACGATCTGTCGCCACTCGATACGCGGCATCGACGAATTCGCGATTGCTGTTAGCAACCAAAAAAGCGGTACCGGTGCCGGCTTCCAGACCTTCGGCACCGATCGGCGTTGTGATCAATGCCATGCCATGCGTTAGCGCTTCGACGTTTTTTATCTTAAGACCTCCGCCAAAATCCACTGGGTTCAGAAAGATGTTATGCGCTAGATAAATTTCATTCAGCGACGCGACGTGACCTTCTAGCCGAATGTTGGAAGCCAAATCGTGTTCTACCAGCGCAGCGCTTACTTTGCCCACGATCGTTAGTTGCGCCTTACCTTCTAAGCGTTGATTAATTTCGGGCCAGATGTCGAACGCTAGCCTGCGTGCAGCATCGAGATTCGGCTTCATATCAGAACCAAGAAAGAGAAAGCGTGGCGCCGCAAGTTCTGGCCGCGCCGTTGTTGTATTACGCATCCCATGCCCGACGACGATTACGGTGCGCTCAGGCGCCAAGGCTCTGAATATTTCTGCATCTCGTGTTTGGATGGCAATGATAGTGTCATATTCATTCAGCGCCATCGCTTCTTCTGCCGGTGTGATGTCAACGTCGTGCGGCAACCCTGCTTGGTGAAACCGATTGCGGCGTTCGAACAGCACGTCGTGCGTGTCGAGCAGAACATTGAGACGGGCACGTATCGTCGCCGGAATGGCGTCGACAAGATAGGTTAGGCGCAAATATTCGACAATCAACACGTCAGGTAAGCGCTCAGCCAAGCGTCGATTGAGTTTGGCAATCGCAGCTGGGCGGATGAAGTCGCGAAGCTTCGGTTCTTGCATCGACAACGCAAAATTGGACGACGTGTTGAACCGCCCGGTACGCAAACCATATGCGACTTGGCATGGCATTCGCCGAAGTCTATGCAGGCATTCACGCGCAATACGTTTTAGTCGTGACGAACGCCTCTCCTCCGCCGCGCTTACAGCGTCAACCATGACGGGCTGCGTCGTTTCGATATGCACAAAATCGAGTTGGCGCATGCTTTCGTCATCTTCCGCGGTTGGCGCTCCGACGAACATCACTTCCAGTGCATGACCCTGACCGTGCATGAATTTAAGCAGTTGGTATATGCGTTGATGCGAACCCAGCGCTTGCCGCCAAAAGCGATTGTCAGTGACGACCAGGATACGCATGGCTAAACAGGTATTTCCCAGAGCTGGCGGAGAAACTGCTTAACGATGCTACGTATAGCGAGATATTCATTTTTCGCTAAACTCATACCGACTTTCAGCAGGTTGGTTTTCAAGGGTTTTGTAAGAGCACGGGCCAGACGAATCATGCGTGCCGGGCCGAGCGCGGGATTCATGATGCCGAGAAGTTTGAAAAACCAATTATGGTATTCGCGCTGCAGAGCAGCTATTTTTTCCGGCGATTCGTTTTGAAAATGAATGATTAACCAACTCATATACATCAACATCGCTTCGGTCTTTTCGGTCACGTAGGGTGATTTGCCAGCAGTAACATTGCGCTCGCTTTGACGCCATTGAACACACCCGCCAGGCAATGTCAGAATGCCCTTGGCATTCGCCAATCGAATCCAGCTGGCGTCGTCCGCACACCATGCGGCGGGGAATGTGACGAAGC
>DASUGV010000475.1:0-3980 GCA_036273835.1 Rhodocyclaceae bacterium | reverse complement strand
GGGAATCTTCTCGCGTGATGGAGAAGTATCGCATCAAGCAGCACGGCAAAGTACTGGTGTCCGGACGCGCGATCGGTCAGAAGATCGGCGCGGGGCCGGTGCGTATCGTTTCCGATGCGTCGCAGATGAGTCGAGTTCAGGACGGCGACATATTGGTCACCGATATGACAGATCCGAACTGGGAACCGGTGATGAAACGTGCATCGGCCATCGTCACCAATCGCGGAGGCCGCACATGTCATGCTGCCATCATAGCCCGCGAACTGGGTATTCCGGCCATCGTTGGTTGCGGTGATGCGACCGACATGCTGGCTGAAGGCGAATCGGTTACGGCGTGCTGTGCCGAAGGCGATACGGGCTATGTGTATCGCGGCCGTCTGGAATATGAGATCACCGCCACCGACATGGGCCATCTGCCCGACATTCCCGTCAAGATCATGATGAATGTCGGCAATCCAGAACTGGCATTCGAATTTGCGCAAATTCCCAATGACGGTGTAGGACTCGCGCGGCTGGAATTCGTCATCAACAACATGATCGGCATTCACCCCAAGGCCGTGCTTCAACACGATCAGGCACCGGCCAGCTTGCATGAAGAGATTCTGCGCCGTTCGCGCGGATACGTTTCGCCGCGCGAATTTTTCATTGCACGCCTAGCGGAGGGCGTCGCAACGATAGCGGCCGCATTCTGGCCCAAACCTGTCATCGTGCGCTTGTCGGACTTCAAATCGAACGAGTACCGCAAACTCTTGGGCGGTGAAACTTATGAGCCGGAAGAGGAAAATCCGATGCTCGGGTTCCGGGGTGCATCGCGTTACATTGCGCAGAGTTTTCGCGATTGCTTCGAACTGGAATGCGTGGCGATGAAGCGAGTGCGTCAGGATATGGGCCTCACCAACGTACAGCTGATGGTGCCCTTCGTTCGCAATTTGCAGGAAGCGCAAGAAGTGGTAACACTACTGGCCGAACATGGCCTCAAGCGTGGCGAACACTCGCTCAAACTGATCATGATGTGCGAGATACCTTCCAATGCATTGCTGGCTGATCAATTCCTTGAATACTTTGATGGTTTCTCCATCGGATCGAATGATTTGACGCAACTTACGCTGGGACTCGATCGTGACTCCGGCCTGGTCGCCCATGCCTTCGACGAACGCGATCCAGCCGTCAAGCACTTGCTATCGCTGGCCATTCAATCAGCCAACAAATTGGATAAATATGTGGGAATCTGCGGGCAGGGGCCATCAGATCACACGGATTTTGCGGAATGGTTGATGGACGAAGGCATTCAGACCATTTCTCTCAATCCCGATACGGTCATCGCGACGTGGCTCAAACTTGCGGAACACGCCAAATGTTGAACATGGCGATTACCTTCTTCCATTCATCCAAGACAGCTAGCCGTCCGCACTAGTGACGGGTGAATAGGTAACTATTTTAGATGCTAAGATCGGGGCGCTTTTGCTGAATAGGGTTAGAAGGTTTAGCAGAGCTTTCAGCGAAGCAAGACATTCATGGCAATTCTTTAGTTTGATCTTAGTGATTGCACTCAAGCTTAGGCCCACGATGGCGTAAGTAAGTGGCTAGCTCCAAACGGCGCCACACGTATGTATATGCTCCAGGTAATTGCGCCAGCAAGTACGGAGCGTAAAGGGAGACAAACCCATGGCTATAGTACTGCTCTCAAGCACATCGATGACGCAATCTGGGATCCGTTCGATCAGCATGCGCGGTGCCGTAATGTTATCTGTTGGTGCAGCCGTGCTTCTCATGGCATCGGCGTTTGCGATTGGTTTACAAGCGGGTAAATCGCTGGGCAGCGAAACGGCAACGGTTAAAGCCCAAGATCCGGTGCAAGCAAACTTCACCATTACGCGACTTGGTGAGTTGACCGGCCGCTTGCTGCGTTTGGAGTCCGATGCCGCTGGCATGGTCAAGAGCCTCAGCAATCTGGAAGGCATGGAACGCAAGCTGTCGATGATTCAATCCGGCATGCTCGCTTCGGCTGTCGCGCCGCAAGACATCACGCTGCATCATGCGGCGGGTGGTCCTGCGTTGCCGCCTCGCGGCTGCGATACGCAGGACCTACAGCATGATCTATCCAAGCCCACTGTCGACAAGATGGCAAGAACTGAACAAACAATCAGTTGCTTCCAGCACATGCTATTTCAGATTCAGCAAGCTACCGCCGCACGCAATGTGGCTTATATGGCCATACCGTCGCAGCGCCCGGTTGAACATGGCGAAATAGGTTCGCCGTTCGGCAATCGCATCGATCCTATCAACGGCAGACTGGCATTTCACTCCGGGCTCGATTTTGCCGCCGATTTTGGATCGCCCATTTATTCTGCCGGCGGCGGGCGCGTGAAGTTTGCGGGTTTCCGCAATGAAATGGGCAATATGGTGGAGATCGATCATGGCAACGGCCTGGTGACGCGTTACGCACACGCATCGAAACTGTATGTCAAGACGGGCGATGTCGTCGCTCAACATCAGCTACTCGCGGCGGTAGGTTCCACGGGCCGCTCGACAGGTCCGCACGTGCATTTCGAAGTTCTGCACGAGGGCCGTTACGTCGATCCGCAATATTATCTTTCCTTAGGTACCGGAGTTTCCGGTGTTTAAAAGCTTCTCCAAAAATTCGACTCACCGCCTCACCGAATCGGTCTACGCGCTGCGCGTGCGCCCGCGCCGGCCCGCGATCTGGCTAGTGGCTGGTGTAGCGTTCATCGCGTGCGGCACGGCCGTCGCTCTGCGTCTCAATTCCGTATCGCCGGAGCAGTACCTGCGCAATCAAATGGAACGTCTGGTTGCAGATAACCAGCATATGCAGCAGGCGCTCGAACAGAGCACCTTCAAAGTGCAGCAGGAAACTGCGATCCGTACGGAACTGGAGCGGCAGATGAGCGATATGTCCGCTCAACTCAAACATCTTCAGGACGAATTGACATTTTTCCGTTCCCGCAAGGACAAGGCCGCGGCCAAATCCGGCGAGTGATCAATTATTTCCGATCATGCTGAAAGCATATCGAGACTGATGGAGGCATGACATGTTTGGCAGGAAAAAAGATTCTTCAATCGAGCTGACAAAGCTCTCCAGTCTGATCGCTGAAAAAGTAGAGGTCGTTGGCAATATATCGTTCGTAGATGGCTTGCGGATGGATGGTCACGTCAAGGGCAACGTAGAAAGCAAACCCGGTGTGAAAAGCTTATTGGTACTCAGCGACCAGGGCAGCATCACGGGCAATGTTCGTACTTACGATGCGGTGATCAATGGGACCATCGTAGGCGATCTGGTGGTCGAACATTTTCTGGAGTTGCAGGTTAATGCTCGCGTCACTGGCAATATTACTTACAGGCAATTGCGCATGGATTGCGGCGCATCGGTCGACGGGAAATTGCTGAAAACGGGGGAGCAGGGAGAGCAACACTATAATGTCGTCGAGTTGCAAAACTCAGGTGCGCTAGCCTAAACTGCCCTGCGCATAAGAGCGGCTGCGCAAGATTGTTGCTCACTTCCAGGTTTCTCTAACATCGGAGTTCCGCATGGCGTGGTGGCATTGGCTTGTTTTGGGCTTTGTTCTCGTCGTTGCAGAATTGGCTGTGCCTGCTTTCTTCATTGTCTGGTTTGGAATCGCGGCGCTGGTAGTTGGCTTGCTCGCTGCGCTGCTGCCTTTTCTGTCCCTATCCGTTCAACTCGTGATTTGGGCGATTTTGTCTATTGTCATGGTCGTGTTGTGGTTTCGCGTGTTCAAGCAGCCTACCGAAACGCGTTCCGGCACGGCCGATTCGATCACCGGTGAAGTCGGTCTACTGGTCAGGGATGTCGAACCTTTCCATCCTGGTCAGGTGCGCTTTCAACGTCCTATCCTGGGTTCCGATATGTGGGACTGTGTTGCCGATGCAACCATCAAGACGGGGACACGTGTTCGTGTGCTAGCCGTCGAAGGGAAAACCGTCCGAATTGTTGCTGCTTGAGC
>DASUGV010000474.1:0-8943 GCA_036273835.1 Rhodocyclaceae bacterium | reverse complement strand
ATTCGCGTAACAGCTGGTCGCAGAAATTGAAATCGAGAAAGCAGCCCCACCACCAGAATCCATCGAACCAGGCGCGCAGAAAAACCAGCGTGGATAAATTTTTCTCGTCGGTGTGTGCAAGATGGTAAAGCCAGTCGTCCTTGCAATTTTGCCACTCGATATTTTCGTAGCGGTACCAGCCTTGATAGCCGGCGCCTTGCTGATAGCGCTCTTCCAGTTCATTCAACTTTTCGCGGTAGTAGGCCGCCGCGCAAAGATGCAAGGTCTTGGCGCGTTCGGGCGCGAGCTTGGTGCGGATATATTCCGCGACGGTACGATGCATGGTGTAGCGCTCGCCATCTTCATCATTCCGGGTGTCGGTATGCACGACTTCGATCAAACCCGCATCGCACAATGCGTCGAGCGCCGATCTGGATACGCCCGATACTCGCTCCGCCAACTCTGCACGAAACCGGGCAGGGTCGGCGCGCAGGATGGACAGACTTTCCAGAGTTCGACGTAACTCATCCCCCGGTAGGCGCTTGAGCTGCCAGGCCTCGCACTTTCCCAGTGCGCGGTAACTGGTTTCGATCACGCTTGCCAGCGAACGCGGTGTATCGGCAGGATATTCGGGAGGTTGTTCGAGTTGAAATAAATTTTCGATGTCGTGCAGCGCATCGAGCGCGGCGCGGATACGGCCAACCTGCTTGAATTTGCCGGCTTGCTTAAGATAATGACCCATTAGCACGAGGGCCAGCGGCAAACCATCCACGCTCTCGACCAGATCGGCCGCCGCGGCGGGTTCGGCGTCGACTGCGTCAGGCGCGAAACTGCGTAGCAACGTTATGCCTTCGGTATTGTCCAGCTTGCGCACCCCGAACGAAATTTCGGTCATGCTCGCTGCCACACTGGGATAACGCGTGGTTACCACATGTGCGCATGCGTCTCCGCCAAGCAGGAAATAGTCCCCTGCAGTTTCGGTTTCCCATACGTCGTCGACAATCAGCAGCATGCGACGGTTGCCGATGGCTTGCGCCACTGCTTCGCTCCACTGCGCGGGCGTTTCGAAATCTTTCATCCTGCTTTCAGGAACATTCAATGCATAGGCCCACTTGCGCAGTTCCGCACGCACATCCGGGTCGAGTCCCAGATGCGCCCAGAGCACGCCGTCGGGGAAACGTTCTTGCAAGCTCGTGTTCTTGGCTAGCATGGCGGCCAGGGTGGTCTTGCCAATGCCCGGCAGATGCAGAACGGCAACGCTGCGCTGGCCAGCCTTCAGTGCGGCGGAAATTTGATCGATCAGATCGTCGCGGCCGATGATGGGGTAGAGCAATGGCTTGAACGGTGGCATGACTTGCACGCGCGCTTGCTGGGCCGCGTCTTTTGCCTGGTTGAAATTGTTGATGGTGACGTTCTGCGCCTCGGCAATCTGGTTGAGGTTTTTGAGTTGATCGATCTGATTGGAAAAGTCGGGCATGATGAAGATGCTCAGCTGATCTGTATGTCATTGGCATTATTGATCTGAATGATCTTGCCGACATCGCCTGCAACCTGATTGTTGAAATTTGCCGCACCGCTCTGATTGGCAATCGGCGCGAACATGCTCGTCAATTGCTTCAGGAAGTCCGGATCGCTGGCAATTAGTTTCTTCAACTCCTCGCTCAGAGCGGCTTGCGACGCAGTATCGTCCGGTGATTTTTCCATTGTGGCCAAGGCGTTATTGGCAGCGGGCGTACCGGCTAGCCGCTGCTTGAGCCAAGCGTAAAATTCCCCCGTCTTCTTCAATGCAGCGTCACCCAGCGTGCCCGCAAATTTGTCCGTAAGCGTGTCCGTCAATTTTCCGGCTGCCTTGGCGAGATACGGCGCTAAGCTTGTCACCACAGTCGAAGCAAGCAATACAGGATCCATTTTTACTTCCCCGGTCAGTCGGCCTTGAACGAATAATTGCGAATGGGTTCGCATACCTGAATGTGATATTCGGACATGAATTCTTCGCGCCCGCGTTGCTGCATGAGTCGATGTTCAGGATGTTCGCGCCATGCTTTCAAAGAAGCGGCATCAGCGAATTCAACGATCGAGGCGTATTCGCCATCCTCGGCAACAAAATCCTTGTAAGAGATGAAACCAGGCATCGCGCTTGCCAGTTCATACATGTGCGCACCTGCGCTTGCCATGACAGCCGCATCGGCATCCGGACGAATGCGGGAACGAAAAATCACGATGACCATGCCGACTCCTGAAAGCTTTAAACGTTAGCCTAGGCGAGCCTGTCGCAACACGCTAGCGGACATGTGGGCAAATAAGCTGCAGGGAAATGGTGCATCGTAAAGATGAAAATTCAAGCGATGTTGCAAATTCTTGCTTGCAGTCGGCGTATTACTGTATAAAAATACAGTATTCGCTTCTTGTCGACTCATCATGATCGCTCGCTCATGTCCGCTTCATCCAGTCCGCTCGCTCAGGTATTGCAACGTGCCGACGTTTGGCGCGGCAGGCTGGCGCAGGTTTCAGTCGAGGGCGAACCAAGCGGCTTTGATGTTCTGGATGCCGAATTGCCCGGCGGCGGCTGGCCGCGTGGAGCTTTGACCGAACTGCTCGTTTCGCAACAAGGCGTGGGCGAACTCTCCTTGCTGCTGCCTGCCTTGGCCCGATTATCGCAAACCGGCTGGGTCGCCCTGATTGCGCCATCGCATTTGCCGCATGCGGCAGCTTGGGCCGGAGCCGGGATTGCATTGGAACACCTGTGGCTAGTGCGTGCGAATGATGCGATGGATGCCGCCTGGGCGACGGAGCAAGTATTGGCCAGCGGTGCCTTTGCTGCCGTGCTGTCCTGGTTACCCAAAGCGAATGCCTATGCGCTACGCCGCTTGCAGCTTGCTGCCGAAGGACAGCGCAGCCTGGCGTTCGTCATGCGGCCGACGCATGCGGCCTCATCCTCCTCGCCCGCGCCACTGCGCTTGACGCTGGAGGCTGGCCAGGCAGATGACGTTGGCTATTTGATTGCGCGGCTCATCAAGCGGCGCGGTCCCTTGCAGCACCAGCCACTGCGGTTGATGGTGAAACGTCCGTTGCCCCTGGCAAGGCTGAACAAAAAACGTATTACCCATTTGTCATTGTCGCGTCGGCAGCCAACCATGACGGATGTTCTGTTGAAGTGAAGTAAAGAATCATGTTGTGGCTTGCGCTTTATTTTCCTCGTCTGGCAATCGAAATTTATCCGCCGCAATCGCCATGCGTAGCGGTGGAAAAAGATCGCATCTGCGCCTTGGATACGGCGGCGGCCGAGGCTGGCATAGAACATGGCATGCGTCTGGCCAGCGCGCTGGGTTTGTCGCCTGGCTTGATCGTGTATCAGCGCGATATTGTGCGCGAAACGCAAGCGCTCGATGCGCTGGCATGCTGGGCAGGAAACTTCACACCGCAGGTGAGTGTGGTAAGCCCCGACAGTCTGCTGCTCGAAATCGGCGGTTGTCTGCGCTTGTTCGGCGGTCTACCAGCCTTGCATCGACAGGTACTCGCTGGCTGTGCCGAGCAGGGCTGGAGTGTGCAGGCAGCCGTGGCACCCACGCCGCTTGCCGCATATTGGCTGGCATTGGCGGGGGAAGATGCAATGGTGCAAACAAGCCACGCGATTGCTACCGTGCTAGCACCATTACCAATCGAAGTGCTGAAATTTAATGACAATGAAATTAATCGCTTGTCATCCTTCGGCGTGCGTGAATTAGGCGATGTATTCCGTCTGCCACGCGATGGTCTGGCGCGTCGGTTCGGTCCTCAACTTCCCACTTTATTGGCGCGTGCGTTAGGCGAAATACCCGATCCGCGCCCATGGTTCGTTTTTCCCGAATGCTTTGCGCAGCGCATTGAACTGCCTGCGCCCGTCGACAATACGCAGGCATTGTTTTTTGTGGCGCGCCGTCTGGTGCTGGCGCTCTCCGGCTGGTTGTCGGCGCGTGCATCAGGCATCGACACTTGCCGCCTCGTGCTGCGTCATCACGATCAGACAACGACCGAGGTGACGCTGAAAATGGCCGGCTACACACGCGATGCCAAACGCATAGAGAGAATTCTTCGCGAACGGCTCGATCGCTTGCAGCTTGCTGCGCCGGTTGAAACTTGTGTGTTGATTGCCGATGCGGCCCAAGCCTTGCCGGGTAGCACCGATTCCCTGTTTGGTGAAGTCGCTGTCGAAGCGCTGGCGCCGCTGATCGAACGCTTACGTGCGCGTTTGGGTGAAGATAAGGTGGGCGGGCTGGCGGCGGTTGCCGACTATCGTCCGGAATGCGCGACGGCCATGCAGATGCAAGGCCGTGCGTGCATGCCACACTCGCACGATCGACAACGGCCACTGTGGTTATTGCCGCAGGCGCGGACGTTGCCTGAAGTCAATGGACGACCGCATCACGCGGGACCGCTGCAATTGCTTGCCGGGCCCGAGCGCATCGAGAGCGGTTGGTGGGACGAAGACGAAATTCACGACACGCACTCTGCCTGCGGCGATGTACGCCGCGATTACTTTGTCGCGCTGTCATCGCGTGGCGAGTGGATGTGGATTTATCGCGATGGCGCAGGCTGGCATTGGCAGGGCATTTTTTCATGATATGCGTTATGAGTATTTTGATTGGCCGCCATTACCACAAAGGGAGTCCACTTGAATCCCGGTGCAATCTGATTTCACGAAGTGGGTTCCCGCTTTCGCGCATTGCTGTCCGTAGTAGTCAAAACCATCCGGTGCGGCACTCGGGTGCTTGCCTCGATACAACGCTACGCGTCATTCGGCACGAACGGCTTTGGATGAATTGTTATACAAAATTCTGTCGTTCGCCCCGAGTGCCCGCGACGCGGGTGTATCGAGGGGTGGGTTCGTTTTGCGATATGCCACCGGTCGAGTCATTTCGTCATCGAACTGAACAATATCTCGTATCAATATTACGGACGGTAGTGCGCTTTCGCGAGCATGACGTTGCACATGCCAAATGGATATAAATAATCATGCTACCCGAGTACGCCGAACTTCATTGCCTTTCCAATTTCAGCTTCCTGCGCGGTGCATCGCATCCCGAGGAACTGGTCGAGCGCGCACATGAACTGGGCTATAGCGCATTGGCAATAACGGATGAGTGCTCGGTTGCCGGTGTGGTACGTGCCCATGTCGCGGCCAAGACATGTGGGCTGAAACTGTTGATCGGTACCGAAATCCATTTGGTCTGCGGACTCAAACTGGTGCTGCTGGCCTGTTCGCGCGCGGGTTACGGCAATCTATGCGCCTTGATCACGCTGGGGCGGCGACGTGCGGAGAAAGGTGCCTACAGGCTTACGCGCAACGATCTATCTGGCATACCTCCGGTCGATCCGGTGCCCGGGTGCGTGGCGCTATGGGTGCCGGACGTAGCAGCGGAAGATCGGTTGCTTTGCGAACAGGGTGAGTGGGTTGCCAAGCATTTCGCAGGACGCGCATGGATAGCCGCCGAACTTTTGTGCGGTCCCGACGATGTCGATTGGATAGAGCGGCTCGCGTTGCTATCGCACACAAGCGGCTTGCCCATCGTCGCCAGCGGCGATGTACATATGCATCATCGCAGCCGCCGCCCGGTGCAGGATGTCCTGACGGCTTTGCGTCACAATACATCTGTTTTTGCGGCAGGACATCTTCTCTTTTCGAACGCCGAACGGCATCTGCGCACGCGCCTGCGCTTGTCTCGCCTTATGCCTACCGCATGGTTGAAGGAAACGCTGAATGTGGCAGCGCGCTGCAATTTTTCGCTCGATGAATTGCGCTACGAGTATCCGGACGAAATCGTGCCCCAAGGACATACGCTGACGAGCTTCCTGCAACAGGAGGTGGAAGCGGGATTGAAAATACGCTATCCCAACGGCATGCCTGAAAAAGTCGGCGAGCGCATCCGGCACGAGTTATCGCTGATCGCTGAACTGCGCTTCGAAGCCTTTTTTCTGACGGTCTACGACATTGTGCGTTTCGCGCGCTCGAAGGAAATCCTGTGCCAAGGACGCGGCTCGGCTGCCAACTCGGCGGTGTGTTATGCCTTGGGCATTACGGAAGTCGACCCATCGCGTTCCGAAGTATTGTTCGAGCGTTTCATTTCCAGAGAGCGCGGCGAGCCACCCGATATCGACGTGGATTTCGAACATGACCGGCGCGAAGACGTCATCCAATATATCTACGCCAAATATGGCCGCGGTCGGGCCGCGCTAGCGGCGACGCTGATTACTTACCGCACCAAGGGCGCGCTGCGGGACGTTGGCCGTGCGTTGGGGTTCGGTCTGGCGCAGATCGATGCGGTGGCGAAGTCGCTGGCCTGGTGGGACAAGCGCGATCAATTACCGGAACGCTTTGCCGCCATCGGTCTCGACCCGGCCAGTCCACGCGTGGCGAAGTGGCTGGCACTGAGTGCGGCGCTCAGAGGTTTTCCCCGGCATCTGTCGCAACACGTGGGTGGTTTCGTTATTTCGCGCGGGCCGCTGTCGCATCTGGTGCCCATCGAAAATGCGGCCATGCCCGAGCGCACGGTTATTCAGTGGGATAAGGACGATCTCGAAGCGCTGGGTTTGCTGAAAGTGGACGTGTTGGCATTGGGCATGCTTTCGGCCATCCGCCGCACGCTCGATTTGCTTAGCGCGCGGCACGGCAAAAAATTTCGCATGCAGGACATTCCGCCTGAAGATCCGGCAACCTACGACATGATCTGCGCTGCCGACACAATCGGTGTTTTCCAGATCGAATCGCGTGCGCAGATGAGCATGCTGCCGCGCTTGCGTCCGCGCGAATTTTACGACCTTGTCATAGAGGTGGCCATCGTGCGACCCGGCCCGATACAAGGTGGCATGGTGCATCCTTATTTGCGCCGGCGGGAATGGCAAAGAGATAAGCGAAAAGGGGAGCCCGTTACTTATCCGAGCGATGCGGTTAAAGAGGTGCTCAGGCGCACGCTGGGCATTCCAATTTTTCAAGAACAGGTGATGCAGCTCGCGATCGTCGCCGCAGGTTTTACGCCGGGCGAAGCGGATGAATTGCGCCGCGCGATGGCGGCGTGGAAGCGCAAGGGCAAGCTGGAGCAATTCCAGCGCAAACTCATCGATGGCATGCTGGCCCGCGGCTACGAACCGGGATTCGCGCAAGCCTTGTGCCGGCAAATCGAGGGTTTTGGCGAATACGGTTTTCCCGAATCGCACGCCGCGAGTTTCGCTCTGCTGGTGTATGCCTCGGCGTGGCTCAAGCGCCATGAGCCGGCAGCTTTTCTCTGCGCAATGCTCAACAGTTTGCCGATGGGTTTTTATTCCGCTTCGCAATTAACCCAGGACGCGCGCCGTCATGGCGTTGTCATACTCGCGACAGGCGTGAATGACAGCGACTGGGATTGCACACTGGAACAGGATGGGGCGAAGAAAAAATATGCGGTACGGTTGGGCCTGCGCGAGATTAGAGGTTTTTCGCAATCGAGCGCAGACCGTATCAAGGCGTGTCGTATGCAGAATGCATTTTTCAATCTCGACGACTTTGTCCGCCGAACGCAATTAAGCCGCCGCGACATGGAGCTGCTCGCTGCCGCCAATGCATTACAGGACCTCGCGGGTCATCGACGGCAGGCCGCGTGGAATGTCGCCGGCATGCGTCCGCAAGCCGATCTGTTCGATGGCGTACCGGTGCGCGAAACCACGGTTCAACTTGCGGCGCCTTCGGAAGGAGAAAATCTCGTGGCGGATTATGTGTCCATCGGTTTGACACTCGGCCGCCATCCGCTGCAGTTATTACGGCAACGTCTTGCGGCACGTCGCTTTCTTACGGCGGAGGCCATGCGTGCAAGTCCCGACCGCATGCTGGCACGTGCTGCTGGAATCGTGACGGGCCGTCAAAGGCCAGGCACGGCGAGCGGAATCGTTTTCATGAGTCTGGAAGACGAGACGGGCATTACCAACGTCGTGGTTCGGCCTGAACTCGTAGAGCGTCAACGCCGCGAACTACTTTCCAGCCGTCTACTTGGCGTATTCGGACAACTGCAACGCGAAGGTGAAGTGGTGCACTTGATCGCCAAGCGTCTTGTGGATCTCTCGCCCTGGCTTGGACAACTGCCGACGGAGAGCAGGGACTTTCATTGATCCATGCCTCGCTACATGATATGACAAAGACATTTTATCGATCATGTTTTATCCGCAGTAGGGGATAGCGGCCTGATCGTTTTGTCCGGCGCGATATCCTGCTCGGTTTGAAGCGGTGCCGGCGTGTGCTCCACCGAGTCGCGTTCTCCGGTGCCTGCCGAATCGCTATCCGAATCTTCATTGACGGTGCCGATGACATCGCTTGCCGAGTCGGAATTATCGCTGGGACCATAATCGGGACGAAGTATCTTGATGTCGGCTGGCGTAATGTCCGCGTCTAAAGTCGTAGGCATAACATCTCTCCTTCATGCTCGCATATATCGATGAAGCAGCAATCTTCATGCCGCTGTCGCTTGCCCGAATTGGCGCATGATGCGTAAGCGTGAGCTGCGCTGCGTGATCGTACGGCCGGCGTATATTTGCAATGCCTCAAGTTCGATTCGGCCCGCTCGATATTAGAGAGAGAATTTCATGGAACCTGTTGCGGAAATTACCAGTGTTGCGCGCGTCATTCAAACAGCCATCGCCCCGGTTTTCTTGCTCACCGGCATTGGCGCGATTCTCGGTGTGATGGCAAATAGATTGTCACGCATTGTGGATCGCTTCCGCGCACTGGAAAACATGGAGTCACGCGAACGATCTGCGCATAACGATGAGATGATGACTTTGGCGCGGCGGGCACGATGGATTCACGCCGCCGTGACGCTGGGAACCTGTGCGGCGCTTTTCATCTGTGTCGTGATCGCGGTCTTGTTCATCAGTGCGCAGATTGGCGCCGATCCCGCGCGGGTTGTCGCATTGCTATTCATCATGGCGATGCTGGCTCTTATTTCAGGATTGCTGTGCTTT
>DASUGV010000473.1:0-10909 GCA_036273835.1 Rhodocyclaceae bacterium | reverse complement strand
CCTGGTGGTGAGCCGACCCGTATCGCAGGTATCGAAACGCGCGATCCAACTTATGGGCTCGCTGCGGTATGGGTCGATGACGCGGGCGCTCAGCAAGGCGCCGCCAAGGGCTATACGCTCGTCGATATGCTAACGGTATTTGTGACGCACTTGAGCGAGATGTTTCGCCGTCAGGCGCCACTGCTGATGACGCGCGCCGAAACGGAACAGGCGGTCACTCGGTTGCGCAAGCAGAACGCCGGCTTGGTGGAGGAATTGATTCCCACTGTGATCAGCCTGACCGATGTACAACGCTTGCTGCAAAATCTCCTGCGCGAGCGCGTGCCCATTCGCAATCTGCAGTTGATTCTCGAAGAGCTCGCCGATCGCGCACGCTATACGAAAGATGTCGAAGAGCTGACCGAGAGTGTTCGCAAGCGGCTTGGACCGGTCATTTGTCAAAGCTTGCGCAGTCAGAGCGGCGAACTGCACGTATTGACACTAGATCCCGCCATCGAAAACACGATTGCCTCATCGCTGAAGAACGTTAGCGATCGCACGACGCTTGTGCTCGAGCCCAGGTTTGCCGAGCAGGTCGCAACGCGTACCGCGGCGCAAGTCGAGCAGATGGTCAAGCGCAATTTCTTACCGGTGCTTTTGTGCGCGCCGGAGCTGCGACGCCATTTGCATAAATTCATGGAGCGCGTGCTGCCGCATCTGGCGATCGTCTCGATTGCGGAAGTGCCGACCGAGGCAAATTTGAAATCCTTCGCGGTTGTCACGATCTGAGGCCGCCAGTTTATGAACCGTAATTTCCAAAGGGCAAAATTGTGGATGCGCTGACTATTGCTGCAACGTCCATGCTGAACGACATCGATCGCGTCGCCACGGTGGGACACAACTTGACCAACCTCAGTACGCCCGGTTATCGACGTATTGTCGATACGGGCGAAGCCTTGCGCTATGCGGGTTTGCAGTCGCAGGCGACCTCCCTGATGCTTTCTGTCGACGCGTCGGCAAGCACGGTAGATATGAACGCAGGTGCGGCCAAGTCGACAGGCAATCCGACGGATCTGGCGATCGACGGCAACGGATTCTTTGAATTGCAATCGGCGAATGGCGTGCTGTTGACGCGGCGTGGCGATTTCCAGGTCGATCGCGAAGGACGACTTTCCTCGTCGTCGGGCGATCCGGTCCTCGGCCAAAACGGACCGATTAATTTTACGTCGAGCTCGATTCGCATCGAGGCGGATGGGCGCATCTTCGACGGCGACAAATTGGTGGATCAGCTGCGCATCGTCAGTGTCGCCAATCCTGCGTCGTTGGTGCCTCAAGGCAACGGTACGTATGTCGCGGCGCAGACGTCGGTCGAGGACGCCAAGGGATATCGCATCAGACAAGGTGTTCTGGAAGGTTCGAATGTCGCTTCGGCAACCGAAATGGTTCAGCTGATCGAACTGGTGAAACACATCGAATCCAATCAGAAAGTCCTCCAGTTCGAGGACGAATTGATGGGCAAGGCGCTCGATAAGTTTGCGGAACTATAAGTTGCTTAGGAACAAGTTACTGAGGAGAGATTGATGATCGATTCGTTATACATCGGGGCAAGTGGTCTGGTTACTCACCAAAAGGATGTCGACACGGTAGCCAACAACCTCGCCAATCTAAATACGGTGGCATTCAAAAAAGCGCGCGTTGCGTTTCATGATCTTTACCAAAACGAGATGCAAGGCGCCGCTGCCAGTACACAAGGCGCAGATTCGCTGTCTGCGTCGGTACCCAGATCGCCCTCGGGCGTCTCGGTCGGAAATGTCGAACGCATATTTTCAGACGGCGAGCTGACACAGACCGGCGGCGCGCTGGATGTCGCGATCAGGGGCACGGGATTCTTTGAAGTCGAGTTACCCGATGGCTCGTCGGCATTTACCCGCAACGGCACATTCCAGATGAATACGGATCGCCAACTGGTTACGCCGGAGGGTTATTTGTTGAAGCAGCAGATACAGATTCCCGACGCGACGACGGCAATCACCATTAATCCGAGCGGTCTCGTGCAAGCCCAGGTCGACGGCGAAACAGGTGTACAGGATGTCGGGCAAATCGAATTGTCGCAGTTCGTGAATCCGGCTTCATTGAATGCATTGGGCGGCGGCTACTACACGACTACGGAATCGGCGGGCGATGCGCAGAGCGGCAACCCAGGCGAGAACGGTTTGGGTCTGCTTGCTCAAGGCTTCCAGGAGTCCTCCAACGTTCAGCTGGTCGACGAGCTCGTTTCGTTGATGATTGCGCAACGCGGATACGAAGCAAGTTCCAAGGTCGTGCAAGTATCGGACGACATACTTGGCATGGTGAATAACCTGCGTCGTTGATTAGTTTGGAACAAGCGGAATGCAAAAGGTGCTTTTGCTGCGATTGCTCGCGTGGTTGATAGGCGCAATTTTTTGCACGCATGTTGTCGCGAAAAATGTGACTTGCGGTGATAGCGGTAAGAAAGAAAGTGCGAACGTTGCGAGCCTTGTGCCGGATGAAGTGATGGAGGCGGCCGAGACGTGGAAGGCGCAACAGACGGCGGCTCAGAACGTGAGTTTCGTTACATTGCGAATCACGAGAGCGCCATTGGATTTGGCGCGTCGATGCCGTGTGGGTAAGGTGAATTTTGGAGCGGTTGCATCAGTGCTTGTAGTCGAGTGGGCATGTCCATCGCAGGCTAACGGATTCGAGGTATATGCCTATCCGTTTTTGGTGTGCGAGTTGCGCGCGGTGCCCGTTGCGCGCATGGACATATCGCGGCTCACCACGCTGGGTCCCGATGAGGTGACGTTTGCGCAGCGTAACGTAGCGTTCGGTATCGAACGCGGGATGAACGCGGATGATTTTGGTGATGAGCCTGTCTATCGCGCACGCCGTTTTTTGCGTGAAGGTCAGGTGTTCGGCATGACGGATATCGAGCAGATACCGCCGGTACGACGGAATAAACAGGTGACTGTACGCGTCGACACACCGGAGCTCGAAATCGAACAGCGCGGCGTGGCGCTGGCGGATGGACGTGTGGGTGAGATCGTGCGTGTGCGAAATGCCACGAACGGAAAGATATTCAGTGCAGCCGTTGCGGGCAAAGACCTTGCAACATTGACAGTTAGGTAGAGGTTCGTGGCTATGTATCGACTCAAATTACTGATTATGCTATTTGCATCGCTCTCGCCTGTGCTTGCATTGGCCGACGGCGATCGGCACGGCGCCAGCTTGCTGAATCTTGTCGGCGATCGCAAGGCAGTCAATGTCGGCGACGTTTTGCTCGTGCAGGTTGTCGAAACTTCGAGCGCGACAGCTTCGGCCGACACGACGACTGCGAAGAAAAGCGATGCGGGTGCTGGCATTGCTTTTCCGAATACCACCAAGAATTTAGCGGCCAATCTGAATAGCGACTTTTCCGGCGCCGCCAAAATCGTAAGAAGCGACAAAGTGCTCGCACAAGTCAGTGTCGTCGTCACTTCGGTCGACAAAGCCGGCTTGTTGACTGTTCAAGGCCAGCAAGTCATCGAGATCAACGGCGACAAGCAGCAAATCGAATTGACCGGACATGTGCGTCCAGAAGATGTTTCGGACGGCAACACGATCGTTTCGTCCAGGATCGCCGACGCGCGGATTCGATACGTCGGCGACGGCGTTTTGGCCGAGACGCAGCATCCCGGATTGATATCGCGCATTCTGTCGTGGTTGGGGTTGATATGAAAATCCGGTCGATGATCGTTATGCTGGGAACATTGTCTGCCTTGTTGAGCGGCGACTTCTGCGACGCTTCGGTGCGCCTCAAGGATATCGGCAGATTTTCGAATTCGCGCGATACGCAATTGATAGGTTATGGCGTTGTCATGGGCTTGGCGGGCACGGGCGATTCATCCAGAAGCCGCGCGACGAGTCAGTCGATTTCCAATCTCTTGAGTCACTTCGATGTGGTCGTGCCGCGCGATCAGATTCAAAGCCGCAACGTGGCGGTCGTCATGGTCACCGCCAGCGCTCCCGGTTCCTCGAGATCCGGCGACAAGGTTGACGTAACTGTCAGCTCGATGGGCGACGCAAAAAGCTTGGTGGGCGGCACGCTGCTGCTCACGCCGCTCAAGTCTGCCGACGGTGCGCTGCATGCAGTTGCTCAGGGTGCGTTGTCGGTAGGCGGCTATCGCTACGATGCCAATGGCAACGTCGTACAAAAGAATCATCCGACGACGGCGCTGGTGGCCGATGGCGCAATGATCGAAGGCGCTTTGAGCGATGCTGTCGATACGCAGCACAATTTGACTTACGTGCTTCGCCAGCCTGATTTGGCCACGGCGCATCGTGTCGCGAATGCCATCTCTTCACGTTTCCCCGGCATGGACGTCGCTGTTCGCAGCGAGTCCGCCGTAGACATTTCGCTCAAGAACGGCGAGGCGCTGTCGGACTCCGGCAATCTTGCCGACCAGATCGAGTTGTTAATGGTCGAACCCGATGCGCCGGCGAGGGTCGTTGTGAACGAGCGCACGGGAACCGTCGTGGCCGGCGGCGATGTGAGGATTTCAAACGTAGTCGTTACACACGGAGATCTCAAAGTGTCCGTCGTGACCGATCCTGTCGTCTCGCAACCCGATAATTTAATCGCAACCTCACCAGGCATCCGCACAATCGTCACGCACCAAACGCGCGTTGATGTCGCCGAGCCGGTAACGGATGGGGTGGTCGAAGCGCGCAATACCGTGTCCGATCTGGTGATGGCTTTGAATCGCATCAAGACGAGTCCGCGCGACACGATCGCAATTCTTCAGGGAATCAAGGCAGCGGGTGCGCTTTACGCTGATTTGATCGTTCAATAGTTTGAGTGGGAGTTGATCAATGTCTATAGATCTGTTGGGTGTAACCGGCGCAGCGGTGCAGGCCGCCTTGAATGCCGCATCGATGCGCCAGATCGTCGGCGCGAACAATATTGCCAATGCGGGCGTGGCGGGCTATGTGCCCTTGCGCGTTTCATTCGAGGATGCGCTCAGGCAAGCACTTCAGGAGCAGAGCGCCGGAGAACATGACGTCGTCATGTCGCAGCCGGAAGTATTTCAAGACACCGCTGCGGCGCTCGACGGTGAGCCCTCGGTCCGTCTCGATGAAGAATCATCGAAGCTGGTGACGAACTCGATTCAATACCAGGCTTTGTTGGGTGGGCTACGCAGCGAGATGGATATCCTCGAAACCGCAGCCAACGACGGGAAGAAATAATGGACTACTTGAATAGCTTTGCCATCTCGTCTTCCGGCATGAGTTTGGAGCGGCTGCGCCTCGATGTAGCCAGTTTGAATATCGCCAATGCCAATGTCAGTTACGGACCCAATGTGGCGCCGCTGCGTCCGCTGCAAGTGCTGGTGCAAGGCGTGTATGCGCCGAAGTTTTCCGCTTTGTTCGATGGCCAGGCGAGTGGCCTCGGCACCGTCGACGCGTCGGTCGTCGAGGTAACGAATGCGGAGCCGAGATCGGTGGTCGATCCGACCAATCCGAATGCGGATGCCAAAGGCATTGTGCGTTATCCCGGCGTGAACGTCGCAAACGAAATGGTTTCGCTGATCAAAGCGGTGCGTGGTTATGAAGCCAACATGGTGGCGTTCAACGCCGCGAAAGTGATGGCTCAAAAAGCGATTGATATGGGAGGTGGACGATGAACGTATTACCTGTTGGCATATCTATGCCGGATATTGTCGGCACGCAGCCGATGGCGGCTGGTGTGGTGAATGGCGGGACGGCGGCAAGTAGCGGAACGGATTTTTCGTCGATGTTCGATAACGCCGTCTCCGGCTTGAATAGCGATTTGATGACGGCACAAACGGGTTTGCAGGGATTGGCCAGCGGTGATGCCAAAAGCATACATGAAGTCATGATCGGCATGGAGAACGCCAAGCTGCAGTTTGAACTGATCATGCAGGTACGCAACCGCGTGATCGACGCTTACCAAGACCTGATGCGTACGCAGGTCTAATCGAAGAGGCTGTTGTGTTTGAAAATATAAAAACGATGTGGGCGGATTTGTCCGGCCCGAAGCGGCTGGCATTTGGTGCTGGCCTCGCATTGCTGCTCATATGCATCATTGGCCTGACGGTGTGGTTGACGCGAGACACTTACGATGTCCTCTTTTCAGGATTGGACACGCAAGATCAGGCAACGATCGTCGGCGAGCTGGAGAAACTCAAGATTCCGTATCGCATCAGCGATGACGGCGCTTCCATTCTCGTGCCGAAAGATGCAGTCAATACGACGAGATTGAAGGTCATGTCTCAAGGTGTCGATTTGAAAGGCACGGTCGGTTTTGAGATATTCAATCAAGCCGATTTCGGCGCCAGCGAATTTGCCCAGAAGATAAATTACCAGCGCGCATTGCAGGGCGAACTTGCCAGAACGATCACGAGCTTCGACGAGATCAAAGGCGCGCGCGTGCATCTGGTTTTGCCGGAAGGCGGATTACTGCGCCGCACGGCCGCCACCGAGCCGAAGGCTTCCGTCGCATTGACGATGAAGGGCGGTCAACAACTCAGCACAGAACAGGTGTCGGGAATCCAGCGTCTCGTTGCGGCTGCCGTCCCCGGCCTGGAACCGCAAGCTGTCGTGGTGAGCGATCAGGAAGGTGTGACCTTATCGAAACCTGCGCAGGATGGATCGGAAGGCGACAGCGTATCTGGAAAATTGGAAATGAAGCGCCAGGCGGAGCAATACCTGACGCGAAAACTCGTCGACTTGCTGGACAAAGCGATCGGGCCCGGCCAAGCGATCGTAAGCGTGGACGTAACGCTCAATCACGACCAGATCACCTCCAACCGCGAAGATCTGCTCGGCACGCAAGGCCGCGATGGAGAGACGATCGGTGCGCTCGTCAAAAAGCGCGAAACCACTTCCGCTAACGCGAATACCGATACCGGTGCCAAGGACGACGCCAGCCTCAAACTCACGACGCATTTGAATAACGGTCCCCAGTCGGTCGAACTCGAATATGCCTATGGCAAGAAGGTCGAGCAGATCGTCAGCTCACCAGGCAGCATCAAGCGGCTCTCCGTTGGCGTGTTCTTACCGCCCAATATGGACGACGTGAAAATACAGAAAATACGCGACATCGTGTCGATGGCCGTTGGACTCAATCCGCAACGTGGCGACGGTATTGCAATTCAGTCGATATCCAGTGCCGCGCCGGCGCCAGCGAACAAGGGCGGATTGACCTTCGTTCCGCAAGCGGACGACAAAGCTGCGCAGAAAAACGTAGTCGTACAAGATCCGGACAGCGTGATCGTCCGATCGCTCATTTATGCATTGATCGTAGTCGTGGCGATTATTGTTTTGGCATGGGCGCTGCTTTCGCGCCGGCGACTCAGTGCACATCAACGCGAACGCCTGCTGATGGAATTGAAGACGTGGCTTGAGAAGGACAATCATGCCGCGCAGGGCGCCGCCAAATCATGAGCAACCGTCATCGCCTCATCGCGTTGCGTCTGCATAAACTTGCCGCGGCGGACAAGGCGTGGATACTCAAGCGGCTTCCCGAGTCCGATCAGGCATCTGTTTCCGGCTATCTGGATGAATTGAAGAGCTTCAATATCGATCCAGCCTCGCTAGAAGATATGCAAATGGAATTGGACGATCCAATACCTCATACCCGTGCTGACACGGTATCTGCCCCGGTGCCGGCCTATATCGTCGAGCAAGTTTTGTCGCTCGAGCCCGCGTGGCTGGCGCGCACGGTTCATCCGCGCGGCGAGTTGCATACATCGGGTGTTGCGGCGTCATCTCTGACCGGCGCGGCGCTCAAGGCAATGGAAGATGCTTTCCGCAAACAGGTACATCTGTTCGAAGCGCAACGCGCGCCCGATGGTGTGCCCCCACATAGGTATCCACGCACGGAAGCAATGTCGCATGGCGGTGCTTTCATGAATCGTTTGAAATCGGTATGGCGTCGTTAATCAAATCCATCGGACTGGCTGAAGTTGCATTTGCACTGGGCGGCATGAGGGCCACCCAAGGCGATGCCTTGCCGCGCGTCGCTGAGCCGGAGGATGTGCTGCATGCAACATCGGAAAAAAAAGCAGCATCCTTGTCCGGCGAAGCAAAAGCTGTCGGTCAGTCCGTAACATCAGTGGGTACGGCTGCTGAACAGATGGAAGCTGCAATCGGCAAACGCATAGAAGAAGCCGTTGCGCTCAAAATCAAAGAGATCGACGAGCGCTATCGGCAAGAAGAAAAAGCCGTCTTCGCCGAGGCGGCCGAGCGTGGCTACGAGTCTGGACTGCGCCGAGCAACGGACGAGCAAGACGATCGACATCAACAGCTTCAGACGCGTGTGGCGCAACTACAAAAATCTGTCGAGCAAGCGATTGCCGATGCATTCGCCGATGTCACGCATTTGGCGTGCGACATTTCCTGCGCTGCCGTCGAACGGATTCTTGGACAGGAAATTGCGTCGGGCAACGCCATCGCGGCGGTAGTCAAGGACACGATCAGCCGTCTGGAGAACGCCGGTTCGATCGTTGTGCGCGTGCATCCCGATGACGCTGTCCTACTGCAAAAATCGAACATGCACGGCGCGTCGCAGACCGAATCCGCTCGTTATCGTGTTGAGCCGGACGAGTCGATCACACGTGGCGGTTGCGTGGTCGAAAATTCGCATGGCATTCTGGATGCGCGCTTGGAGACGCGTCTCGATGCATTTATTCAAGCCTTGCGTGGCCAGCCTTCCGATCATCCGGAGGCGGCATCGTGACGAGCGCGGCAATCGTGGAACGTATCCGCGCCGCGGAATTCGTGCAGCGTCTCGGACGCATCACGAATATCGAAGGGCTCGTCGTCAAGGCATGCGGCCCCGATGCGTTCTTAGGCGAATTGTGCACGATTCGCACCGCCGCGCAGCCCGATCCGATCCCCGCTGAAGTCATCGCCATTCGCAACGGACAAACAGTGTTGATGCCAGTCGGCGGTGCCAGAGGTTTCCGTTGCGGCGATCAGGTGCGCGCGACGGGACGTCATCTCGAGGTTCCGGTCGGCGACTGGTTGAACGGACGCGTGCTGGATGGTATCGGGCGTCCTATCGATGGCGATGTCATACCCGCGAAAACGCAATGGCGTCCGCTGCATCCGAAGATATGCAGTCCGCTTAGCCGTGCGCCGGTCGATACGATCGTCGAAACCGGCATTCGCGTCATCGATACTTTTTTGCCCATCGGGCGCGGTCAGCGCATGGGCATCTTTGCAGGCAGCGGTGTCGGTAAGAGCACTTTGTTGTCGATGATGGCCAAGAACATCAAGGCCGACGTCGTCGTGCTTGCTCTGGTGGGCGAGCGCGGGCGCGAAGTGCAGGATTTCGTCAGCCAGTTTTTGCACAAAAATAGTCAACGTCCGGTCGTTGTCGTCGCAGCGACCTCGGATCAGCCGGCTTTGCTGCGCGTGCATGCCGCGCACACGGCATTGGCGATCTGCGATTATTTTTGCGAGCAAGGCAAGCATGTCGCATTCATCATGGATTCGATTACGCGCTTTGCCATGGCTCAGCGCGAAATCGGCATCTCCGCGGGCGAACCGCCGAGTGCGCGCGGTTACACACCATCGGTGTTCGATGCGCTGCCCAAACTCGTGGAACGCTGTGGCAACTTCAAGGATCGGGGCTCGATCACCGCGTTGATGACGGTGCTGGTGGAGGGCGACGATCTGAACGATCCGGTCGCCGACACCGTAAGATCCTTGCTCGATGGCGCCATCGTGTTGTCCAGACCGCTCTCGAATAGCGGGCACTATCCATCCGTCGATGTGTTGGCCAGCAACAGCCGCTTGTTCGATCGATTGACGGAGCCCGCGGTAAAAAAAATGATCGCTGTTGCGTTGTCGGCAATGGGTACGTACGAGTCGCACAAGGAAGTGATCGAACTGGGCGTGTACAAGACGGGCGCCAATGCGGAAATCGAACGCGCGATTGCCTTTCATAAAGTTCTATCCCGTTTCCTGAAACAGGATGTTTCCGAGTCCACCTCGCGCGAGCAAGCCGTGCGCGAGTTGTCGTTGATCGTGTCGGCGGTGAGCAATGAAAAAGAAAAAATCTGATCAATCGGCTTTGGCCGTTCTCAAGCGCATCACCCATCAAGAGGGTTTGCTCGCGCAGACGACGCTTTTCGAATCGATGAGCAAGTTACGCAAGGCCGAGGACGATCAGGCCTCGCTCGTAACCCGCTTGGACCAGCATCAGCAGAGCCTTGCCGAAAATTGGCGTACGCGTGCCGCGCATGCCTTGCTCATGTCGTTGAGTACGGTGTCATATCGCAACTGGCTGAAAGCGGAAATTGTCGATGCCAAATCGAATGTCGACAATTTGAGCCTCGCGGCCGAATCGGCAAAAGATCACGAAGCGCAGTTGCGTGCCGAAGGGCGTCTATTGCAAGAAGTGCTAGACCGCCGCGAGCAGCGCGGTGCTCAGGACCTGGAGCGGCGCGTATTCAAGGAAATGGACGAGGCGGTATTGCTCAGGGCGAGGAGCCGGTCGGATGAGCAATAACATTTCACTGTTCGGACTTGCGACGGTGTTGCCCAGTAGTGCGCAATCGCGCAACGTCGGCCAGTCTCATCAAGGCTGGCTTCGAGAGCTGGAACACGCGCAAGCGCAGATGCTGAATCGCGATTCACAAGACAATGGACACGCCGCGGGGTCACCGGACGAACAGGTATCTTCCGAGCCGAGACAAATGGCGGCAGGTGCCGGTACAACGGGATTCGAAAGCTTTTCTAGTCAGCAGAGAGTCTCTAAAAATATGTTTAACGCATATACAGAAAAAGGGGCATCGACCTTCGATACATCAAGTTCGACGTCGGAAAGCGGCATAGCAGCGCCGATTGCGGCGGATGGCACGAGCGCGTCGGCAAAAATATCTGACGAGCCGGTCTTCGCAAC
>DASUGV010000472.1:0-5884 GCA_036273835.1 Rhodocyclaceae bacterium | reverse complement strand
GCTGGTCTCCGTTCCGCAGCCGGTTACATAAGGATCGCCGCTGCCGGACGATGAGCTACTGCTCGAGCTCGAAGAAGAACTGCTACTGGAACTCGAACTTGAGGAGGAGCTAGACGAGCTGGATGAAGAACTCGACGAACTCGAGCTGCTGGAGCTTGAAGACGAACTACTCGAGGAACTTGATGACGAGCTGGAACTAGACGATGAAGAGCTCGAAGAACTACTGGAAGTGCTAGTAGCTGGATTATACGAACACCAGGTCGCGTCGCTGGGCGCGCCCGGGAAATTCGAAAGCGAGCAGCTAAAATTGCCTGTACGTGTGACATAGGGGGCGAAAACGCCTGCTTTGCCTAGCGTAGTGTCATGCGTGCCACTCATGGTGCAGGTACCGCCGGGTTGAGCACATTTGGTCCAGCCGGAAGGCGCATCTGCAGCCGCATGAGCGCCCATGACAATGAACGTCAGCAAGCTGCCGACGATTAGCTTGAATTTCATTTCTGTCTCCTGATTTTGTTATGACGCAGCACCTTGAGGCGCGTACGGTTTGCTCAAATTGCTTTTGTATTATCGTAGAACAAATTAAAAAAGCAAACCGCTTAAAGGCCTGATGTGCGATTTCGCATGCCTCGGTTGCGTGATGCAGTGCCAGAAATTGTGCCAGGCAACGACGTCAAACATCCAAATTTCGCGCATACAGGGCGTTTTTTTCGATGAAATCGCGGCGCGGTTCGACATTGTCGCCCATCAGCGTAGTAAAAATTTCATCGGCGGCAATTGCGTCGTCGATCTGGACTTTCAGCAAACGGCGTACGACGGGATCCATGGTGGTCTCCCATAACTGCTCGGGGTTCATTTCGCCGAGGCCTTTGTAACGCTGCTTGGAAATGCCGCGCTCGACTTCGTTGAGCATCCAGCGGATGCCTTCGGAGAAGGTGGAGATTGCGGCGGATTTTTCGCCGCGCCGCATAGTTCCACCTGGGCCGATGAGGCCTGTGATGAGTTGCGAGGCACGGCGAATTTGCGCGTAGTCACCGGAGGCAAGGAATGCCTGGTCGATATAGCCGCTCTTGACGTTACCGTGATGCATGCGGTCGATGACCAGCTGCCAGGATTCCGTGACATCGTCATAACGTGCCTGGATGCTCAAACCGTTTTCGGTTATGAGGTCTTGCAGGCGTTGGGCGGAAGCCTGCGCCGCAGCTTCGTCGGCAACCGATAGATCGATGTTGTGCTCGAGCGCAGCATGGAGCACTTCGGTGTCGATGTAACCGGCGAGGCGATTGATGACGGCTTCGGCGAGCAAGTAGCCGCCGGCCAGTTCGCCGAGGACTTCACCACTGATGGGCGCAGCGCCCTCGCGCGGCGTGAGCACGGCGCCATCGAGCGCGAGTTTGAGTAGATGCGTGCCGAGTTCGTGTTCGTCCTTGATGTATATCTCGGACTTGCCATGCTTGATTTTGTACAACGGCGGCTGGGCGATGTAGATGTGGCCACCGTCGACGAGCTCGGGCATCTGGCGATAGAAGAAGGTCAGCAGCAAGGTGCGGATGTGTGCGCCGTCTACGTCGGCATCCGTCATGATGATGATGCGGTGATAGCGCAATTTTTCTGGCTTGTATTCGTCCTTGCCGATGCTGGTGCCCAGCGCTGTGATGAGTGTTGCGATCTGTTCGGACGAGATGAGCTTTTCGAAACGCGCGCGTTCCACATTGAGCACTTTTCCGCGCAGCGGCAGGATGGCTTGGAACTTGCGATCGCGGCCTTGCTTGGCGGAGCCGCCGGCGGAGTCGCCCTCGACGATATACAGTTCGCATAACGCCGGATCGCGCTCCTGGCAGTCGGCAAGCTTTCCTGGCAAGCCGACGCCGTCGAGCACACCTTTACGACGTGTCATGTCCCGTGCTTTACGAGCAGCCTCACGCGCACGTGCGGCTTCGACAATTTTTCCGCAAATTATTTTGGCGTCGATGGGGCGTTCAAGCAGGAACTCGTGGAGCTTGGCGGCAACGACTTCTTCCACCGCAGGGCGCGCTTCGGACGACACAAGCTTCATCTTGGTTTGCGACGCAAACTTCGGATCGGGCATCTTGACCGACAGCACACACGCAAGTCCTTCGCGCATGTCGTCACCGGTAACTTCCACCTTCGCTTTTTTGGCGATCTCGTTTTCTTCGATGTACTTGTTGATGACGCGCGTCATCGCTGCGCGCAAGCCGGTGAGGTGAGTGCCACCGTCGGTTTGCGGAATGTTGTTGGTAAAACAGAGGATTTGTTCCTGGTAGGAGTCATTCCATTGCATGGCGACTTCGACCGTTAGTTCAATGTCGTGCACGCTGCCGGTGGTGATTTTGGTATTGCCATTGGCATAAAAAATATTTGGATGCAGAATGGTTTTTGCGCGGTTGATGTATTCGACGAAACCTCTGACACCGCCGGCCAAGGCGAAATCTTCTTCGCGATTATTCAACTGGTCGACCAAGCGGATGCGCACACCGTTATTGAGAAAGGATAATTCGCGCAAACGTTTGGCGATGATTTCATAGTGATATTCGACTTTGCCGAAAATTTCCTCATCGGCCAGGAAATGAACTTCTGTGCCACGTTTTTCCGACGTGCCCAATATTTTGAGCGGGGAGACTTCGACTCCTTTTTGTACTTCGACGATGCGATCAATAGGTTTGCCGCGGTTAAATTCCATGAAGTACTTCTGACCATCGCGGCGGATGGTCAGGCGCAACCATTGCGACAGCGCATTGACGCAACTGACGCCAACGCCGTGCAAGCCGCCTGAGACTTTGTAACTGTTCTGATTGAATTTGCCGCCAGCGTGCAGCACGCACATGACGATCTCGGCGGCGCTACGTTTTGGCTCGTGTTTATCGTCGAATTTAATGCCAACCGGAATGCCGCGGCCATTGTCGGTAACGGAGATGGAATTGTCGGTGTGGATGGTTACGACAATGTCATCACAATGACCCGCGAGCGCTTCATCGATACCGTTGTCGACGACCTCAAATACCATGTGATGCAGTCCCGTACCGTCCGATGTGTCGCCGATGTACATGCCAGGACGTTTACGTACGGCTTCAAGGCCTTCGAGCTGCTGAATGCTGTCTTCGTCGTAGTCGTCGTGGGGTTCTTGTGGAGTATTCGGGATGTCGGACATGAGGTACTCGTAAAAATGAAATCGGTCTGTGAGCGCGCTGCTGAATTTTTATGCGGGTCTAAAAAACAAAATTAAATCAGATACGCATCGGCATCACGACACCCTTGAATTGCATATCATCGGGAAGCGTAAATAAGGCACTGGACATAGGTTCGTTGAGGTGAATCTCAACCTCATCCACGGAGAGATTGTTCAAGACGTCGAGTAGATAGGTAACGTTGAAGCCTATCTCCAATGCATCGCCTTGGTAGTCGACTTCGAGTTCTTCCAACGCTTCTTCTTGTTCGGCATTGGAACTGATGATTTTCAGGCTTCCCGCCGAAAGGACCAGACGCAGCCCGCGAAATTTTTCGTTGGTTAGGATAGCAGCGCGTTGCAGAGATAAAAGGAGCGGCAAACGTTGTGCTTTAACGAGTTTTGGATTGCCTTGTGGAATGACACGTTCATAATCCGGAAACTTGCCATCAATGAGTTTGCTAATGAGTTCAATCGGCCCGAATCGGAAACATGCCTGGTTTCCAGTAATGGAAATATCGACGGGATCATCGCTGTCACTGAGCTGGCGCGCCAATTCCATGACCGTCTTGCGTGGCAGAATGACTTCGGTATGCGCAACGCTGCTATCGAGATCCGTAGACGACAACGCCAAACGGTGACCATCGGTGGACACCATGCGCAATTCCTTACCGGACGCTACCATCAGCAGGCCATTGAGATAGTAGCGGATATCCTGTGCCGCCATGGCATAAGCCACTTGAGCAAGCTGACGCCGAAAAACTTCTTGGCTGAGAGAAAAATTAATCGCCTGACCTTCGTTGAGCTGCATGCGCGGATAGTCCGCCGCAGGCAATGTCTGCAATGCGAAACGGCTCTTGCCGGATTTGAGCGTTAAGCGTTTGTCATCGAGTACCAAGCTGACGTCGTTACTGTCAGGCAACGCACGCAAAATGTCTTGTAGCTTGCGCGCAGCGACAGTGATCGAAGCGTTTTGACCGTCGCCTGCACCCTGGGTTTTTGTCGTGATCTGGATTTCGATATCCGTAGCCAACAAGGTCAGTTGATCGCCTTGCTTTTCGATGAGTACGTTGGACAGGATGGGTAGGGTGTGTCGCTTTTCGACGATGCCTGAAACGGATTGTAGCGGTGCGAGCAATGCGTCTCGTGTGGTTGTTAACAAAAGCATTATATAAACTCCTACTAATAATTAATGTGCGCTCGTTTCTGTGGATAAGGCCAAAAAGTACATGTAGTTCATTGATTTAAGCTTGTTCATTGATGGTGTACAGGTGGCCTGACAATGTTGTGAGCAAATGGGGATCATTTTAGCGTTTCGTCCGATAGGGTCGTTTCTTCACAATCGGTCCTCATGACATCCCGAATGTTATCCACAGAGCAACGAATGATATTTTTTGCCTTCGTTATCTCGCGTGATAGGTAGTTCATTGGATCATTCATGTTTAGCCACGTAGTACTTGCGTGAGTACATGCAGATCGTGGTTGAGTTGTTGGTCGTTGAGACGCAACTCGGCGATGGTGCGGCAGGCATGTAGAACGGTTGTGTGGTCACGGCCGCCGAAGGCTTCTCCGATAGCAGGTAAGGAAGCCGGTGTTAGTTCTTTTGAAAGATACATGGCCGCTTGACGCGGGCGCGCGATGTTACGAGTGCGTTTTCTGGACAGCATGTCGACGAGTTTGATCTTGTAGTAGTCCGCGACGGCTTTCTGAATGACTTCGAAGGTAAGTTGTCGGTTGAAAGCGGCGAGTAGATCGCGTAATGCTTCGCGCGCTAGTTCGAGCGTTATGTCACGTGCATGGAAGCGGGCGTAGGCTACGACTTTTTTGAGCGCGCCTTCCAGTTCGCGAACGTTGGAGCGCAGATGTTTGGCGATTAGAAAAGCGACATCATCGCTCAGTGCAGTACCGTCGATCTCCGCTTTTTTCTTTAGGATTGCAACGCGCATTTCTAGTTCCGGCGGTTCGATTTGTACCGTTAAACCCCAGTCGAAACGCGAAATTAACCTGTCTTCCAGGCCTTGTATGTCTTTGGGATAAGTATCACAGGTGATAACGATTTGTTTGCGTGCTTCAACCAGCGCGTTGAAGGCGTGGAAAAATTCTTCTTGTGTACGTTCCTTGTTGCGGATGAACTGGATATCGTCGATAAGCAACAGATCAAGGGAACGGTAATAGCGTTTAAAGGAATCGAAACCTTTTTGTTGATATGCACGTACGACATCGGAAACATAATCTTCGGCATGTACGTAGCGTACGACAGTATGGGGATTGAGCCGTTGTACTTCGTTGCCGATGGCCTGTATCAGATGAGTTTTACCTAGACCCACACCACCGTATATGAACAATGGGTTGTAGGACGTACCGGGATTTTGTGCTACCTGAACGGCCGCCGCGCGTCCCAGATCGTTGGCGCGTCCAGTAACCAATGTATCGAAAGTGAAGTCGGCATTGAGCCGCGTTTTGTCACGTTGGCTAATATTGTTGAGCGACGGCGATTCAGCTTGTTTGGATTCTATGACGGCAGCATGTGCTGGTGATTGTGGCGCTGATTGCGCAGTCGGCTTATTCGTTCGGCTGGGCTGGTTGTTTGGTTGTTGGCTGATGTTGTCGTCCGAAGCGCTTAGACTCAGCGTTACTTCTATTGGACTATCGGAGAACTCTTGGCCTAGTTGTACGATGCGATGCAAATAACGTTCGCGTACC
>DASUGV010000471.1:0-4222 GCA_036273835.1 Rhodocyclaceae bacterium | reverse complement strand
TCTCTTCAGTCAGCGCACGGATGACTGCGCCACCCTTGCCGATGACATCGCGAATCTTTTCCGGATTGATCTTCATGGTCATCATGCGCGGCGCAAACGCCGACAGTTCGCCGCGATGATTTCCCATTGCGTTCTTCATTTGCGCAAGTATGTGCAAACGCGCTTCACGCGCTTGCTCTAATGCTTTATGCATAATCGCAGGATTGATGGAGTCGATCTTGAGGTCCATCTGCAGCGCCGTCACACCGTGCTCGGTACCCGCCACCTTGAAGTCCATGTCGCCCAGATGATCCTCGTCGCCCAGGATATCGGTCAGCACGGCGAAGCGGTTGCCATCCTTGATCAGGCCCATCGCTATGCCAGCGACATGATCTTTCAACGGCGCGCCCGCATCCATCATGGCAAGCGATCCGCCGCAAACGGAAGCCATTGAGCTGGAACCGTTGGATTCGGTGATCTCGGATACGACGCGAATGGTGTAGCCGAATTCTTTTGCATCCGGCAACACAGCCACGAGGGCGCGCTTGGCCAGACGGCCGTGGCCGATTTCGCGGCGTTTGGGAGCGCCGAAGCGGCCACATTCGCCCGTCGCGAACGGCGGGAAGTTGTAATGCAGCATGAAGCGTTCTTTGTATTCGCCCGCGATGGCGTCGATGATCTGCTCATCGCGGCCCGTGCCCAGCGTCGTGACAACCAGCGCCTGCGTTTCGCCACGCGTGAACAAAGCCGAACCGTGGGCGCGAGGCAGCACGCCAACGCGGATGTCGATGGGGCGCACGGTGCGCGTGTCACGGCCGTCGATGCGTGGCTCGCCGTTCAGGATGCGGCTGCGCACGATGCCCGACTCGATGTCGAACAGCACGTTCTTGACTGCTGCCTCGCTCGGCGCGCCCTCTTCGCCCGTCGCCAGCGCAGCGACTGCTTTCTTGCCAGCGTCCTTGATGAGCCCACTGCGAATCGCCTTGCTGGTCGTGTTGAAAGCAGCTTCGAGATCGGCTTGCACAAGCTCGCGCACGCGACCGATCAATACTTCGTCTTTGGCTGGCGCTTCCCATTCCCATTCCGGTTTGCCTGCCACTTCCACCAGTTCATGGATGGCTTGGATCGCGGCTTGCATCTGTTGGTGGCCAAATACCACGGCGCCCAACATGACATCTTCCGGCAAACCGCTCGCTTCGGATTCCACCATCATAACGCCGACTTCAGTGCCGGCAACCACCAGATTCATCTGGCTGGTAGCAAGCTGGGTCGTCGTCGGATTGAGAATGTACTGACCGTCGGCATAGCCGATGCGCGCAGCGCCGATCGGGCCGTTGAATGGAATACCGGAAATCGCCAACGCCGCGGATGCCGCGATCATGGCCGGAATATCGCCATCCACTTCCGGATTCTGCGATAACACGGTCACGATGATCTGCACTTCGTTGAGGAAGCCTTCCGGGAACAGCGGACGGCAAGGACGATCGATCAGACGCGAGGTCAGCGTTTCCTTTTCCGTCGCACGACCTTCGCGTTTGAAGAAGCCGCCCGGAATGCGTCCCGCCGCATAGAATTTTTCGACGTAATCGACTGTTAGCGGAAAGAAATCCTGGCCGGGCTTTGCATCCTTGGCAGCCACAACGGTCGCCATGACGACAGTGTCATCAATAGTAACGATGACTGCCCCATGGGCTTGGCGAGCGATTTCACCAGTCTCCAACGTGACGGTCTGTGTACCGTACTGAAAGCTTTTTTTAATAGCGGTTGGCAATTGGAATTCCTTTCTCATTTTTGGCGTACCAAACCAGGCGGTTTGGCAATGGCATACGGTGCAGAAAAACAAAGCCGACGCGCCAGTCAGGCAAGCGTCGGCTTCACTGTGTCAGTACGACTGTGTCCGTCGAAACAGCACACGACGACCGGGAGAGGTCATTGTTTTGTGTGATTGCCTACTTACGCAGACCAAGAACATTGATCAAATTGCGATAACGATCATTGCTCTTACCTTTAAGGTAATCGAGCAGCTTACGGCGCCGGCTCACCATACGCAGCAGACCGCGGCGCGAATGATGATCTTTGACATTGGCCTTGAAGTGCCCCGACAAATCATTGATACGCGCAGTCAACAGCGCGACTTGTACTTCGGGCGACCCGGTATCTCCTGTAGATTGTTGATGTGTGGCGACAATTTTTGCCTTTTGTGCGGTTGCAATCATGCGAATACTCTTCTCATTGACTTTTCAGTAAGCCCGTAATTTTAAAGCTTTTATGCCACTTGACGCAAGCCCCGGCGGGACAATGCAATAAAAAGGGCAGGAGATTTCTCCCGCCCAATACAGCAATCCCGAAAACCGCGGCGCTTACAGCGGCTTGATCGTCGAAGCTTGGCGACCCTTCGGGCCTTGCTTGATTTCAAATTCGACGCGCTGGCCTTCCTTCAAGGAACGAAAACCGGCACCTGCGACTTCGGAAAAATGGGCGAATAAATCCTCGCCGCCCTGATCCGGAGTGATAAAGCCGAAACCCTTAGCATCATTGAACCACTTGACAACACCAGTAGCCATACAACATTCCTCACTTGCAAAAAGACAAAAACATTGATCCAAAAAGGACCGCTCAATGCAGACAGACACGGTGAAGACACTGAATGGCTAGCCGTCCAATACGACGGCGTCAATAAGATCAACAACACGTAACCAATCGCCTGCAAACTAAAAGATAAGCGATAGACCGTAGGCAGGCAAGCCATCTGTCATGAAATTATCTTGTTTTTTGTATCATCGTTAACCCGAATGCCATACGAATTTATATTTTATGACAACGAAGAATCCGAGGCGCTGGACGCTCATCGCAAGTGATCGATGATGCCCTGCACCGCGTCTTCGCACATATCGAGCACTTGCTCAAAACCGTGTTCGCCACCGTAATAAGGATCGGGCACATCACCCGCAGGAAACCGCTCGGCGAAGCTTAAAAACATTGCCAGCTTGTGATGATGTTCGCGCGGACAATCGCGTTGCAATTCTCTCAGATGGCCGCGATCCATAGCCAGGATAAGGTCGAAAATTTCAAAATCGCGCGCCGCGATGCGCCGCGCACGTAAGCGCGAGAGATCGTAGCCGCGCTGCGCTGCGACACGTTGCGCGCGCGGGTCAGGGGCCTCGCCTTCGTGATAAGCCTGCGTGCCGGCCGAATCAAAATGCAATTCGCCGTCCATGCCCGTCTTCGCGGCCCAGAAACGCGCCACGCCGTCGGCGGTGGGAGAACGACAGATATTGCCGGTGCAGACAAACAGGATGCGTTTCATGACAAATGACAATATGATAAATTCATAGTCAGTGACGGCGTAAATCTGCTGCAACTTTAGTGATGATCTGCGCCGAATGCCTGTTGCCTCAGTTTGAATAGTTCGTCGCGTGCCGCAGCGGCTTTTTCGAAATCCAGGTTTTTGGCATGTTCGATCATTTCTTTTTCCAGCTTCTTGATCGCTTTGGCCAGGACCTTCTCGCTCATGATGCTGTAGTCGAATGGAGGTTCCGCGACTTGCAGCTGTGTGGCGGGATCGGGCTGATATACGCCATCGATGATGTCCTTGATGCGCTTGGTGACCGTTGTCGGAACAATGCCATGGATAGCGTTGAAGGTCATCTGCTTATGACGGCGGCGTTCCGTTTCATCGATTGCGGCACGCATCGAATTTGTCATGACGTCTGCGTAAAGAATCGCCTTGCCGTTGATGTGGCGTGCGGCACGGCCGATGGTCTGGATCAGTGATCGGGTCGAACGCAGGAAGCCTTCCTTGTCGGCGTCTAAAATCGCCACCAGCGATACTTCGGGAAGATCGAGACCTTCGCGTAGCAAATTGATGCCGACCAACACATCGAACTCGCCCAATCTCAGGTCGCGCAGAATTTCGACTCGTTCGACCGTATCGATGTCGCTGTGCAGATAACGGACACGAATACTATGCTCGGCTAGATAATCCGTGAGATCTTCCGCCATACGCTTGGTCAATACCGTGACAAGAATTCGCTCGTTGACCGCCGTACGTTTGCGTATCTCGCCTAGCAGATCATCGACCTGGGTAATCGCTGGTCGAACTTCTACCATCGGATCGACCAACCCAGTTGGACGGACAACCTGCTCCACCACCTGTCCCTGGTGTTCCCCTTCATAGGTTGAGGGGGTCGCCGAGACGAATATCGTTTGCGGCATCAGCTTCTCGAATTCCTCGAACTTGAGC
>DASUGV010000470.1:0-5667 GCA_036273835.1 Rhodocyclaceae bacterium | reverse complement strand
GACGATTCATGCAATTTGCATGGTTCGTACTCATCTGGGCTCTGAGCGTAGTCGCGGTGGTGGCCTTCGCTGCCATCTTCAAAGGTTTGGTGCGCTTGGTATTTGCATAGAAACTAGTAATCATCAATGACGATTTGTCGGTCGATATGTGCAGCAAAGCGACTTTCTGAAATATTGCCATTTATGCCGATGTCTTTACATTATTCTTTTCGGCATGTGTGGTTCGATTGCGCCAACGCACAAGACCGGCAGCATAATAAACGTAGTAGCCCGCGAGAAGGCCAAACACGGCCAGTGTCAAGGGACTGCGGCCGAATTCGGAGTTACTGCGGGACACCGCGGGCACGGAAGCGTAGAGCTCGAAAATGCGGTAGAAAATGCGCAGCACGAATACAACCGAGAGCGCGATACCAAGATGCGCGTTGGGCGTGTAGAACAAACCTTGCGGCGTGACTTCGAAACGCGTCATGTGCAAACCGTAAATACCCAGTGTCGCGCCGATCGCCAATCCTGCTGCCAGCCACCATAGAAGTTCTGGTTGTGCGAGCCCGGCATTGGCCAACAACAAAACCAGCAGCGGAAAAACGGTCAACGTGATCCAGGGCCGCACCTTGGATAGCCGTTGACGGCCGATCATGCGGCGAAAGCGAGCATAGATGCGCCACACAAACAGTGGCAATAAAATCAGCACAGCGACAATTGAAGAGTTCGGTGTCTGCATGTTTTCAGTGTATCGAATCGACGAAAAAATAGTCTCGAAACATCTGATCGTCGTTATCGATACATGTTCAAAATTCGCATGAGTCGCCTGGCATTGTGCTGTCCTTGATCTTCATAGTTGGTGTTGAGGACAGCGTGCGCTTTCTCGACTTGTTGCGCAATGCGCTGGATATTTTGCGCCAGTTCATCCAACTCGTTGTCGGGATAAATGTATTGAAAGCGGCCGGACGAAGCGTTGGCCGATATGTTGTCCCAAGCGTGGCGATTGCGTCCGTGCATTCGGACAAGTGCCAGCTTCGGATGGGTTACTTCCCACATGGCAGGGATGCTGTTTGCAAATCCTTGCGGCTCATCGACAATGACATGCGCCACACTCAATTCACGTAGGAAAGCCAGCGTGGCAGCGCGTTGTGTATCCATGAACCAACTTTGCTGGCGCAACTCCACAGCCATGATGTAACCCGCCATGCGTTCCGCGCAATCGGCAATATGCGCGCGCCCGGCGCGATTGTTAATCACCCATGGCGCGAACTGGAACAACACAGCGCCGAACTTGCCAGCCTGTTGCAAAGGCTGCAGCGCCATCGCAAAACGACGCCACAGTTCATTGCGAATATCCGCCGGTACGTCGCGATAGAAAAGATTTTGCTTGTTTGCATTCAGCTTATTTGAACTTGTATTTATGAATGCAGATTGCATATCTTTCGGCAATGCGCTGAGCGCGGTGTGATGGCCGGTAAACAATCGGAAAGCTTTCATGTTGAAAACAAAATTTTGCGGTGTGCGCTCGGTCCATAGCGTTGAATTGGCCGCAGTAGGCATTGCATAGAAACTCGAATCGACTTCCACCAGCGGGAAGCGCGTCGCGTAAAAGCGCAGGCGTGCTTCGGCGCTCGACGTATCCGGCGGATAGAAGCGCTTGCAGCGGATCAGCGTTGGATCGGTCCATGAAGCGGTACCGACAAGAATCGTCATTGCAACTTGCCCTCGCTATCGCCACATCTGACGCATACGCGCTGCGAGGTCGAGCACCACTTGAGGCGGCGGTGTGGCAGGTGTGTTGAGCGATGGCGGATTGGCGATAGGCCACGCACGCGTTTCGAACAGCGGCATCAGACTTGCAGGAATAAAGCGCGTGCACGTTGCATAGACGTGCTTATCGCCCAAGCCCGCTTGGCCGTGCACGTAAAAGCGCTGGGGTGTGAGAATATGCAATTGTTCTTTTGCGCGTGTCATCGCCACGTATAGAAGACGTCGCTCCTCTTCGATCTCCGCTGTGTTGCCTGTCGCCATATCCGACGGAATGCAGCCATCCACCGCATTGAGTATGAAAACGGCATTCCACTCCTGGCCTTTCGCGGAATGAATAGTCGACAGAATCATGTAGTCCTCGTCGCGTAACGGGACGCCGGATTCGTCGCTTGTCGCATTCGGAGGGTCGAGTGTGAGCTCGGATAAAAATTGCTGGCGGTTCGGATAGCTCGCCGCGATTTTTTCCATCTGTTGCAAATCGCCGGCACGTACGATGGCGTCGTCATGTTTACGTTCCATGTGCGGTTCGTACCATCGGCGAATTCGTTCCAATTCAGCGGGCCAGACGGTATTTGCTTCACGCACAGCGCGAACCATGCCGACGAAATCCATCCACGCTTGCCGTGCTTGCGCAGGCGGGGCGAACGCTTCGATGACAGCAAGAGGATCGAGCTCTGACGCGATTTCTTCGAGCACTTTGCCGGCAGTCTTCGGCCCGATACCTGGAATCAAATGCAGCACACGAAAACCCGCTACGCGATCGCGCGGATTTTCAATCCAGCGCAAGATCGCCAGCAAGTCTTTGACATGTGCAGCCTCTAGAAATTTAAGTCCGCCAAATTTCACGAAAGGAATATTGCGGCGAGTCAATTCCACTTCGAGTTGAGCGCTGTGATAGGCCGCGCGAAAGAGTACCGATTGTTGCTTGAGCACTGTACCTGCTTCACGCTGCGCTAACACTTGCTCAACAATGTAGCGCGCCTGATCGGCCTCGTCGCGAATCGTTACCAGCAAAGGTTTGCCTGCTTCCGCGCGCTCGGTCCACAATTTTTTGGTGAAGCATTCGTCTGCCATATCCATCACCGCATTCGACGCATCGAGAATACCCGGCGTGGAACGATAATTCTGTTCCAGCGTGATGACACGCGCAGGCGGATCGAACTGCTTCGGGAAATCCAGAATATTGCGCACACTTGCGCCACGAAACGCGTAGATGGATTGCGCATCGTCGCCGACTACCGTAAGTCCGTGTCCATCCGGCTTGAGCGCCTTGAGAATGGAGGCCTGCAGACAGTTGGTATCCTGATATTCGTCGACCAGCACATGTTGAAAGCGCGCACCCAAACTCTCCGCCAACGCTGGCGCAGTGAGCATCTGCGCCCAGTAGAGCAGCAGGTCATCGTAATCGAGCACCGCCTGTTTCTGCTTGGCTTCCACATAGCCAGCAAAAAGCTGACGTAGTTCATCTTCCCATTCCACGCACCACTGAAACGTGTCGTCGAGCAACTCCGCCAGCGGCGCTTCGGTGTTAATAACTTTGGAATAAATCTCCAGGCAAGTTTGCTTGGTTGGAAACCGTTTGTCCTTGGCGGAAAATCCTAGATCGTGGCGTAGCAGATTCATGAGATCCGCCGAGTCTTCGCGATCATGAATAGTGAAAGACGAACTCATACCGAGCTGCAACGCATACTCGCGCAGCAGCCGTGCGCCGATGCTGTGAAAAGTGCCAGCCCAACTCAACGCAGCGCGCGTCAATTGCGCCGAACCATCGATGCTCGCAACGATGCGCTCGACACGGCGAATCATCTCGACCGCTGCACGCCGCGAAAAAGTCAGCAACAAAATCGCTCGCGGGTCGGCACCTTTGGCAATCAAATACGCCACGCGATGTGCGAGCGTATTGGTCTTACCCGAACCCGCGCCGGCGATGACCAGCAGTGGACTTACGACGTTGTCATCAACACCATGTTCGACCGCGGCGCGCTGCTGTTCATTCAGCTTGGCGAGATAGATAGCCGAAACAGGCTCTGCCGAGACATCGGAAGCAAGTAAGTTAGAGGTAATCATGCAGAGTGGTAGAGATCATGCTAATACTGTATAAATACACAGTACGAATACTAAGCCCTCGAGCGAATCTCTAGCAAGCCCCGAGCAAGTCTCGCAGGCAGAAAGACAAGGAATCTCACATGTGCCTCATCACCCTCGATCAAGTCCAACGCGCCACCGCGCGCTGCCTCGACAATCATCCCATCGTCGATTGCGTATTACCCATCGAGAGTCGTCCGCTCGTGGACCTATTGGGACGAATGATTTTTGCGCGACTGGATGCAGTGGATGATGAGAAGTTGGCGGATGGGACCATTACGGCGCTTAAGCAGTGGGGAGAGGAATGACATACAAACTTCTTGGATATATATAAAAGACGGTATTTTTGATGCTTCTACCATTATGCCTATGGCTTCAAACTAACTCATCGAATCGAGCATCTTTAATTTCGTTTCGAATTCGCCAACTGCTGGCGCCGATATCCACCCATGCGTTCGAGCATCCAGGCGGGATATTCCGGTTTCAGTTTGCTCACTTCGTCGAGTTGAGCGAGTTCTTCTGTACTGAGCTGCACGTTGGTCGCGGCGATGTTGTCGTCGAGTTGGGCGACGCGCTTAGCGCCGACGATGACGCTGGTAACGACGCTCTGGTGAAGGAGCCAGGCGATGGCGATCTGTGCGACAGATATGCTTTTGTCATCGGCTAACTTGCGCATGACGTCGATGCAGTCGTAAGCGTGTTCGAGATTGACGACGGGGAAGTCGAAGTGGGTGCGACGGCTGCCTTCTTCTGCTTTGCGGTCGCGGCCGTATTTTCCGCTGAGCAGACCGCCGGCGAGCGGGCTCCACACCATGAGACCGACGTTCTCGCTCTTCATGAGCGGAACCAGTTCGCGTTCGATATCGCGGCTGGCAATCGTGTAGTAAGCCTGCAGCGATTCGAAGCGGGCAAGGCCGAGGCGTTCGGAGATGCCGAGCGCTTTCATGATCTGCCATGCGGCCCAGTTGGAGACACCGATGTAACGGACGTGGCCTTGTTGCACCAAAGTATCGAACGCGCGCACGGCTTCTTCGATGGGTGTAGCCGGATCGAAACCGTGAATCTGGTAGAGGTCGACGTGGTCGAGTTGCAGGCGTTTCAAGCTGCCTTTGAGTGCATCGATAATGTGATAGCGCGACATGCCACGTGAATTTTGGCCTTTGGTGCCAGCCTCGCCGAATACTTTGGTGGCGACGACGACGTTTTCGCGATTCACTTGCAGATTCTTCAGCGCTTGACCGGTCATGATTTCGGAGCGGCCATCGGCATAGACGTCGGCGGTGTCGATGAAGTTGATGCCGGCGTCGAGCGAGCAACCGATCAACCCGTCAACATCATCCTGCCGCAGCTTGCCGATTTGGCCCCGCATGCCGTCCTCACCACCGAAGGTCATGGTGCCAAGACAAAGCTCGGAGACGAACAGACCGGTGTTGCCGAATTTTTTATATCGCATGGTGTACTCCTTTGTTGCGCGTTGTACGAATAATCATATCGCTCAACGAGCCGGCATGCGCAGCGTTAATTTGCGATGGTTCTGATTCACCTTACACATCATCGAAGGCAACGCTCGAAGTATCAAAAATTGCACAATCGAGCCATAAGCGCTGCGGATTTTACAAACCTCTGAATTCTTGATCTTTGTGCCTTACAAAGCTTTCGTAAAAAAGTCCTGATGACTCCAGCGCGCCCGCGATGTGATGGTTGATATGAACAGCCATTTTTGCGCACGAAAATTGCGGCTCCGTGAAGCACTCTCTTCAAGCATGAGCCACATCCAATGGATACAAAATTGACGGAACCGAAACATTCCGATGGTCCCGCAGGAAGCTG
>DASUGV010000469.1:0-2106 GCA_036273835.1 Rhodocyclaceae bacterium | reverse complement strand
GCGATAGCCTGTACCGCGGCAATCGCCGCAGCCACGCCCGCGCACAAAGTTGTAGCCCGCCACGGCGCCGCGCGTCAGATTCGCTGCGGAAAGTTCTTCATCGCTCGGCGTATAAGAAGTGCTGCAATGCTTGCAGTTGAGCCGTACCAGCCGCTGCGCCGTGACACCATTGAGCGCAGAGACAAACGAATAAAGATCGACACCCATGTGACTGAAACGGCCGAACACGTCATAGACGTTATTGGCATGCACGGTCGACAACACGAGGTGGCCGGTGAGCGCGGACTGCACGGCGATCTCGGCGGTCTCCTTGTCGCGGATTTCGCCGACCATGATTTTGTCCGGATCATGCCGCAGGATGGAACGCAGACCGCGCGCGAAAGTCAGTCCTTTTTTGTCGTTGACCGGTATCTGCAATATGCCAGGCAATTGATATTCGACCGGGTCTTCGATGGTGATGATCTTGTCGCGACCGTGATTGATTTCCGAGATCGCGCCATACAGTGTCGTGGTCTTGCCCGAACCGGTCGGTCCGGTCACCAGCACCATGCCGTAAGGTTCAGTTACCAGACGCCGCAAGGTGGCGAGCGTACCTGCATCGAAACCTAACACGTCGAGCGTCAGCGAACCTGTCTGCTCGACCATGGCACGTTTGTCGAGAATCCGGATAACGGAATCTTCACCATGAATGCTCGGCATGATCGATACACGCAGATCGATCTCGCGTCCCTTGACCTCGACGCGAAAACTGCCGTCTTGCGGAATACGGCGCTCGGCGATATCCAGTTCAGCCAACACTTTGATGCGTGAAATGATCTGTTCGGCCAGCGCCACGCCAGAGATAGTGGCAACCTGATCCAGCACGCCGTCGATACGATATTTCGACACCATGCCCGCGCTCGTGCTCTCGAGGTGAATGTCGCTGGCGCCGATCTTGAGTGCGTCGTACAACGTCGAGTTAACCAGCCGCACGGCGGGACTGGCCGCGTCGCTCACCGAAGCGAAGGTCAGACTTTCCAGCGACTTGGCATCGCTCTGACCGCCGCCACCTTCCGCCAGCATACTGTCCATCGCGCGCATGGACTCTTCCTGTTTGGAAAGATAGACATGAACGTCGGAAGCCAATGCCAGACGGTAATCAATGGAATTGCCTGCAAGACTGTCGAGCCACACCTGCAAATCGGCATCGAACGGATCGGCGATCACCGCGATCAGCGCATCGGCATGTTTGAGCAACACGCAACCGCGTTGCTGAGAACGGGCCAGCGGCAAGATGTCGAATGCCGGCAAGCATTCGAACATCTCGGTCGTTTCCATGATCGGATAGCGAAAATGCGCGGCAACCAGATGCAATAATTCGCGCGCCGCAAGACCGGTCAAGGCCTCGAGTTCAGCCATTACCGTGCGGCCCGATACCAGCGCCGCCGCGCGTGCACGCTTCATCACTTCTTGGTCCAGCCGAGCTTTCGTCCCGGTCGCTTGTATGGGGGCGTTCATCGGTACTTGCATCGATCCAGTCATTGGCGCGTTCATTGCAACGACCCCGCCAAATCGAAAATAGGCATATACAGCAATACCACAATCAGTCCTACGACAATTCCAATAGCGGCCATCAAGGCCGGTTCAAAAACTTTGCTGAACTGGTCGATCCAGCGCGCGCTCTCACCTTCGTAGAACAAGGCCGAGCGCGTCAGCATCGATCCAAGCTGTCCGGAACGCTCCCCTACGCGCAGCATGCGCAGCGTGATGGGTGTCGACAATCCATGCAATTCGAATGCGCGCGACGCAGGTTCACCGTTGGCAATTTCTCCGCGCGCAGCGAACAATTTTTGGCGCGAAGCCGGCGACACCGTTCCACCTACCATATCCAGTGCCGAGACGATCGTAATGCCGCCTTCGAGCAACATGCCCAGCGTCAAATATAAACGCGACAACTCGATGATGCGCGCCCGCTCAGCGATGCCTGGAATACGCCCAGCCAATTGTCCCCAGCGTCCCTCGCGTGAAATGCGTCGCAGACTCCACACGATTGCAACCAATCCCGCGCCTGCCACACCCACCACGGGTATGAGGTGCGCGCCGAGAAAATCGCCCATCGTCAATAAC
>DASUGV010000468.1:0-5958 GCA_036273835.1 Rhodocyclaceae bacterium | reverse complement strand
CCTACGCTCGCCGCGCATGCTGATCTGCATCTTCACCGGATTTTCTTCCGGGCTACCGCTGTATATGCTGCTCAATTTATTACCAGCTTGGCTAAAAACAGAAGGTTTAAGTCTGAAAGCTATCGGCGCATTTGCGCTAATACAGTTCCCCTACACGTGGAAATTTTTGTGGTCGCCTTTGCTGGATCGTTATGCGTTGCCTTGGTTGGGGAGGCGGCGCGGATGGATGGCGATATCGCACCTTGCTTTGCTGGTTGCGATTGCGTGGTTGGGGCAGATATCGCCGAAGGATGATCTGTCTTTGGTAGTAATGCTTACGTCATGTATTGCTTTTTTGTCCGCCACACTGGACATCGTTCTCGATGCTTTTCGCCGCGAGCTGTTGCGCGATGAAGAGTTGGGATTAGGTAGTGCGGTGCACGTGAATGCCTACAAGTTGGCCGGTTTGGTGCCGGGCTCGCTGGCGTTGATAATGGCGGATCGCTTGCCTTGGGCGTATGTATTTGTCATTACCGCACTATTCATGGCGCCAGGCTTGGTGATGACTTTGCTGGTACGTGAACCCGCAGCCACTCGTATCGCGCCCAGAACACTCCGCAAAGCGGTTATCGAGCCTTTTCATGAATTCTTCAATCGCAATGGCTGGAAGCATGCGGCACTGATTCTTTCGTTCATTCTGCTTTATAAGCTAGGAGACTCGCTGTGCACCGCGCTAGCCACACCTTTCTATCTGGATATGGGATTTACCAAAACGGACATCGGTCTGGTGGCGAAGAATGCAGGCTTGTGGCCGAGCGTGATCGGCGGGCTATTGGGCGGCCTATGGATGGTACGCATGGGCATCAATCGTGCACTGTGGATATTCGGTGTCGTGCAGATGCTGGCGATTCTCGGTTTCGCCTGGTTAGCTTGGCTAGGAACGGCGCCGCCGGACGCTGCGCGCCTTGCCGTGCTGGCCATCGTGATCGGGTTGGAAGCCTTGGGCGTGGGATTGGGCACGGCGGCTTTTGTGGCTTTCATCGCACGCAGTACTCATCCGGCCTATACGGCGACGCAGATTGCGTTGTTTACAAGCTTGGCCGCCGTGCCGCGCACGCTGATAAACGCCTCTGCGGGATGGCTGGTTGAAGATTTGGGTTGGTTCGTTTTTTTTGTGTTGTGTTTTGTGCTTGCCATTCCCGGCATGCTTCTCTTATTCAAGGTCTCGCCATGGGGCGACGATCCGGTGACGTTCTCGATTGATCTAAAATGAATACATCAAAAGGATCCGCTACTCCGCTTGCGACGGCTATGATCGCCGCCGCACGTACGCTCTCTGCCGAAGTCGATACGATGCGATTTGCGCCGCCGATTACGCACGTCTATAACCCATTGTCATATGCATGGAAGGCACATGAGTTATATCTGAAATATTTCGGCAATAGTCGCAAACGAGTGATTTTCGTTGGCATGAATCCGGGCCCGTTCGGCATGGTACAAACCGGCGTGCCATTTGGCGAAATCGCCGCAGTGCGCGATTGGATGAAAATCGAAGCGCCTATCGATAAACCTGCTGTCGAAAATCCGCAGCGCCCCATTGAGGGCTTCGCCTGTACGCGTTCGGAAGTGAGCGGGCGACGGTTATGGGGTTTGTTCGCACAGCGCTTCGGTACACCGGAGGCTTTCTTCAAGGAACATTACGTCGCCAACTATTGCCCACTGGCCTTTTTTGAAGGCGCACGAAATTTCACGCCGGATAAATTACCGGCTGGCGAACAAAGAAAGCTTCTGGCTGCTTGCGATGCACATTTGAAATCGGTAATAGAAATCCTGGAGCCGGAATGGGTGATCGGAGTCGGCGCGTGGGCCGAAGCGCGGGCGCGAGAAGTGCTGATCGGTTACACCGAGCGCACGCCGAAGATTGGTCGGGTGTTACATCCCAGTCCGGCCAGTCCAGTTGCCAACAGGGACTGGGCAGGTGCAGCGACCAAACAATTGGAAGCGCTAGTAGTTTGGTGACGAGTCAATATATTCGAAACGCATATTCTATTTTAGCTTGTCATTCCCGCTTTGAAGAAAAGACATTGAGCGGTTTCCCACACGGCGTTTCTTGTCGCGGGATCGATACGTGATTCCAAAAAATAACGAGCCGCAGATTGTGCTGCGGCTCGTCAAAGGTCAATCGACAAATCGACGATAAAAATAATCCGAGAAAATTACAAACGTTGCTCCAGCAGGCGCACCACTTCAAGACGATTGGCATCCGCATTCGAGCGGCCATTGCGCGATCCGCGCATGGCGCGATACCAATTTGTCATAGCCTGACGGGCGGCCTCGGTGTCGCGTGCCTGTTCGAGTTCGTCGATGATGCTGACAGCCATCACGCCAAGACTTTCTTTGGCGCGGTCGGCCATGAAATTGCTGGCTTCCATCCATTTGCCAGGAAGCAAACTCTCGCCGGCGGATTGCTCCACGATCGTCGGCGCTACATTTTGGCCGTCTTCGATCAAACCTCGGCCCTGTAATTCACCCAAAGCAACCTGAATGTCATGGCCCACAAACATGGCGGCGAGCGCTTGCACATTGCGCTTTCCGTCCGCCAGCAATAGCAGACGGCGCAAGGGCCCCGGTAAACTATCGTCACGCAAAGTAACCATATGCGAACCGAAACCGGTTTTGCGAGGAACGAAATTCGGGTTGAAAGAACTGGGTTGCATCATTGCTCTCCGTGACGAATATCACGTAGTGTGCGGCAATGCACCACGAAAGTTGAATAGAAAATTTCTATAAAAATGTGTTACACGACTGGCGGCGTTTATCTTTCCCCAGAAGGCATTCGGCAACACAACATACTGATTTATTTTGTGATTTTATCAATTTACCCACAACTCGGCCTGATCGGATTTCCGGCTCGAAATCAATTTCGGTCTGCTCCGATAGCGAATATCTGGTAGCCGGGCAAATCGATGGCCGCCTTGGCTTCTCCGGTAAAATCCAGCCTGCTCCGATAGACCAACAAGCAGTCATGATCTCCCAACTCAACGCCCCGCAACGCGAAGCCGTGAAGTATCTCGACGGCCCGTGTCTAGTTCTAGCCGGCGCGGGTAGCGGAAAAACGCGGGTCATTACGCAGAAAATTGCTTACATGGTGGAACAGTGCGGGATCAGTCCGCACAATATCGCGGCCATTACCTTTACTAATAAGGCGGCGCGCGAAATGGAAGAACGCGTCGGAAAGTTGTTGCAGGGTGGCGGTGCAGGCAAGGGGCTGACGGTATGCACATTTCATGCGCTGGGCGTGCGCATCGTACGGCAGGAAGCGAAGCTTGCGGGACTCAAACCGCAGTTCTCGATTCTCGATTCCTCGGATGTCATGCAGATCATCGCAGACATGGCGGGCCATCCCGATAAGGCCACTGCCAAAGGCATCCAGTGGGCTATTTCGAATTGGAAGAATGCGCTCATCGCGCCCGAAGACGCGGTCAAACTTGCTGACGATGAGGTCAAGGCGGCTGCGGCCAAGCTTTATCCGGCTTACGAGAAAACATTGCGCGCCTATCAGGCCGTGGATTTCGACGACCTGATCGCATTGCCGGTGCGATTGTTCGAGCAGCATCCCGAAGCATTAGAACGTTGGCATAACAAGCTGCGCTATCTGTTGATCGACGAATACCAGGACACCAATCGCGCGCAATACAAACTTCTGCGTCTGCTGGCCGGCGCGCGCGGTGCTTTTACCGCCGTCGGCGACGATGATCAGGCCATTTATGCGTGGCGCGGCGCAGACGTGGAAAATCTGCGTCTGCTACAAACCGATTATCCGAATCTCAAGGTCATCAAACTGGAGCAGAATTATCGATCGACCAACCATATCCTGAACGCGGCCAACACGCTGATTGCCAATAACGAGAAATTGTTCGAGAAGAAATTGTGGTCGGAACACGGCCTGGGCGATCACGTCAGCGTGACCGCGGCGCGCGATCCCGAACACGAAGCGGAAATGGTAGCGATGAAATTATCCGCGCATAAATTCGAGCGCCGCGCGCATTTCCGCGACTACGCCATTCTTTATCGCGGCAACCATCAGGCACGGTTGGTCGAGCAGCAACTGCGCAATCACAAAATTCCATATGTCATATCTGGCGGGCAAAGTTTTTTCGAGCGCGCCGAGATAAAAGACATCACGTGATATTTGCGCCTCATCTTCAATAGCGACGACGATCTCGCCTTCATCCGTGCCGTCACGACGCCAAAGCGCGGCGTCGGTGCGACGACGCTGGAAGCGCTCGGCCAGTACGCCGGCCAACGGCACATCAGCTTGTTCGCCGCTGCTTTCGAAGAAGGTGTCGCCGAGCACGTACCGGCACGGCAGCTCGAAGCGGTGCGCGAATTCGGCGCTTTCATCAACAAGCTGGAATATCGCGCGGCGCGCGAAGCGGCCGGAATCATTTTGGAAGATCTGCTACGCGCCATTGGCTACGAAACGCACTTGATGGAAACCTGCGATGCTCGCGAAGCCGAGAGCAAGTGGAACAATGTGCGCGATCTGGTGAACTGGCTAAGCAAGAAAGGTGAAGAAGACAACAAGAATCTGATTGAGCTCACGCAGATGGTGGCGTTGATCACCTTGCTGGACAAGGGCTCGGAAGATGCCGATGCGGTGCAGCTGGGCACACTCCATGCATCCAAGGGTCTAGAGTTTCCGCATGTATTTTTGATCGGTATGGAAGAAGGTTTGTTGCCGCACCAGAGCAGCATCGATGCCGAAAGCATAGAGGAAGAAAGGCGGCTGATGTACGTCGGCGTTACGCGCGCTCAACGCAGCCTGACTATCACTTATTGCGAACGCCGCAAGTCAGCGGGCGAAGTGCGCGGTGTCGAGCCCTCGCGTTTTATCGACGAATTGGGTGGCGAAGGTATCAAGCGCTCCGGTCGCGACACACCTCCTGTCACGGCCGAAGATGCGAAGGCAAAATTCGCCAATCTGCGAGCCATGTTAAGCCGCTGACCCAGCGGCTCTCGATCCTTTTTCCCCGATCAATCCGCATTGCGCATGTGATCGGCAAGTGCTGCGATCGCCTCAAGAAATTTCTCGCGCGCGGCCACATCCGGAAACTGCTCCTCCGCTGCTTGGAACATGCACATCAACCAGGCATCGCGTTCAGCGACGCCGATCAAAAATGGCAGGTGCCGTGCACGCAACCGCGGATGACCATATTTTTCAATGTAAAGCTGCGGTCCGCCCAGCCAGCCGCACAGGAATTCGAAAAGCTTTTGGCGGCTGCCCGCCATCGATTCCGGATGCAGTTTGCGTATGACATATGCTTCAGGCAACGCATCCATCAAATCGTAGAAGCGCGTCACTAGCGCATGTACTGCGGGTTCGCCGCCAAGGACGTCGAACGGCGTTGTAATTTGCATCAAGCACTCCACCCCGATTCTTTCACGACGTGGAGCTGGTTTCGTCAACGAAACCTTGCGTGCCCAGCCATCCGGTGAGCCGCGTCGCGGCGTCGGCACCAAGGTGCAGTCCAAGTTTGCTACGGCGCCATAGAATATCGTCGGCTGTGACGGCCCATTCGTGATCGATGAGATAATGCAATTCGCATTCGTACAAGCCAGGTAATACTTCGGCACCCAGATCTGCAACGGATTTGCCGCCACCAAGCATTTGCCGCACGCGGCTGCCGTAGGCATGTGCCCAACGCAGCAACTGTGGGGCGGGAAGGCTAGGGTAGTCGTGCCTCAATTGGGAAAGAAATTGTTTGAAATTCCCATTTGGCATATCGCCGCCAGGCAGCGGCACATCGGCGGTCCAATCGGTCGCGGCATTGCTGAGCAGCGGTTGCAGGCTATGTATCACTTCCTCAGCCAGTCTGCGATAGGTGGTCAGCTTGCCGCCAAAAATCGACAGCAGCGGCGGTCCTTGCGTATCGAGTTCCAGAGTGTAGTCGCGCGTCACACTCGAAGCGTCGCTGT
>DASUGV010000467.1:0-11929 GCA_036273835.1 Rhodocyclaceae bacterium | reverse complement strand
GGACACATGTTTCGCAGCTGCTTCAGACAACGTTACCGCCATGCTTGCTCCCGATTCTTTCCTGCAACTTGACCTTTATGCCGCCTTCGATTCAACGCCACTTTCTGCATGCTTATGCTTGTAATCTTCGACGGCAGCCTTGATCGCATCTTCCGCCAAAATCGAGCAGTGAATCTTCACGGGTGGCAACGCCAACTCTTCGGCAATGTGCGTATTCTTGATGTTCAGCGCTTCATCCACCGTCTTGCCTTTTACCCATTCTGTCACGAGCGAACTGGATGCAATGGCCGATCCGCAGCCATAGGTTTTGAATTTGGCATCTTCGATCACACCCGTTGCCGGATTCACCTTGATCTGTAATTTCATGACATCGCCACAAGCCGGCGCGCCGACCATTCCTGTGCCGACATCGCTCTCTTCCTTGCCGAAAGAGCCGACGTTGCGCGGATTCTCGTAGTGATCAAGTACTTTTTCGCTGTAAGCCATTTTGTTGCTCCTAATTTAATGTGCCGCCCACTGCACCGTATTCAAGTCCACGCCTTCCTTGACCATTTCCCACAACGGCGACAGCTCTCGCAATTTGCCGATCTTCTTGTGCAGCAGATCGATGGTGTAATCGATTTCCTCTTCCGTCGTAAAACGGCCGATGGTGAAACGGATGGAACTATGCGCCAGCTCATCGTTGCGACCCAGCGCACGGAGCACGTAAGACGGTTCCAGCGAAGCCGACGTACACGCCGAACCCGAAGACACCGCGATATCCTTCACCGCCATGATCAACGACTCGCCTTCGACATATGCAAAACTAATATTCAGGTTATGCGGAACACGATGTTTCAGGTCGCCATTGATGAACACTTCTTCCATGTCCGAAAGACCTTTGACCAGACGATCACGTAACGCACGAATACGTTCGTTCTCGCTCGTCATTTCGACTTTGGCCAAACGGAATGCTTCGCCCATGCCAACGATTTGATGCGTAGCCAGCGTGCCGGAGCGCATGCCACGCTCATGGCCGCCGCCATGAATTTGCGCTTCGAGTCTTACGCGCGGCTTGCGGCGCACATAGAGAGCGCCGATGCCTTTCGGGCCGTAAGTCTTGTGTGCCGAGAAGGACATCAGATCCACTTTCAGTTTCGCAAGGTCGATCTCGACTTTGCCGGTGGCTTGCGCAGCGTCGACATGGAAAATAATGCCTTTCTCGCGGCAGATTTCACCGATCTCCGCAATCGGCTGAATCACACCGATTTCGTTGTTCACGAACATCACCGAAACAAGAATAGTGTCTGGACGAATTGCATTTTTGAAAGCTTCCAAGTCCAACAAACCGCCATCCTGCACGTCTAGATACGTCGCCTCGAAACCTTGACGCTCGAGTTCGCGAAAAGTATCCAGGACTGCTTTGTGTTCGGTCTTGAGCGTGATGATGTGCTTGCCTTTGCCCGCATAAAAATTGGCCGCACCCTTGATGGCAAGGTTATTTGACTCCGTTGCGCCGCTCGTCCACACGATCTCTTTTGCATCGGCATTGACCAACGCGGCAACATGCCCGCGCGCCATCTCGACAGCCTCTTCCGCCTCCCAACCAAACGAGTGCGAACGACTGGCCGCATTGCCAAAATGCTCGGTCAGCCACGGAATCATCGCCGCAGCAACGCGCGGATCTACCGGCGTAGTCGCCGAATAATCGAGATAGATCGGAAACTTCAACACCGATGATTTGATGGTTTCACTATTCACGTTTCACTTGCCTCAACAATCAGACCGCAACGGCAGTCATGCATTTCAATTCGGCGACGGTTTGCTGCAACGCCATCAGCAAACGGTCGACGTCATTTAATTTCGTCGTACATCCCATACTCACACGCACCGCGCCCCTAGCTAATTCAGGTGCAACACCCATTGCGAGCAACGTACGCGATGGCTCAGGATTGGCACTCGAACACGCCGCACCGCTTGCAATGGCAAAACCGGCGCGATCCATTCTTGCGACCAGCGTTTCGCCATCAATATCGTCGAAAGCAAAAAAGCTCGTATTCGGCAAACGCGGCCGTACTGCACCAAACAACCTTGCTCCGCTTTGAATCAATCCCGCTTCAAAGTGCTCACGCGCTGATTGCATGCAATCGATACGCGTGCTCAATTCGTGTACTAGCAACTCACATGCCTTACCAAACCCAACGATCGCCGCAACGTTCTCGGTGCCGGAGCGCAAGCCACGCTCATGACCGCCGCCTGCGATCAGCGGATGCAATTCCAGGCGTTTATCCAGCACCAGCGCACCTGCGCCAATCGGTCCGTATATCTTGTGTGATGACAGCGTCATTGCATGCACACCTAGCGCGCGAAAATCCAGCGGCATCTTGCCAAGCGCCTGCACTGCGTCGGTGTGCAGCCAGGAACCTTGCCGACGCGCCATGGCAGCCAACGCTTCCACATCATTCACTGCGCCGCATTCGTTATTGGCCAGCATCACCGATATCGCCGCCGGTTTGTCAGTTTCCATGTATCGCAGCGCTGCATGTGTATCGACATGTCCACTATCGCTTATGGCTAATTCATGCACTCGCCAGCCGATAGACCGCAACTGCAAGGATGGCTCACGCACGCACGGATGCTCCGCTGCGCCGATGGCGATGACACCCGATTTGCGCGTTGCCGCCATGCCCTTTACAAACAGATTGTTTGCTTCCGAACCTCCGCTGGTAAATACGATTTCAGTCGGATGTGCATTGACGGCTATCGCCACTTGTTGTCTAGCCGTATCGATCGCCGCACGCGCTTGACGTCCATATTCGTGCCTGCTCGATGCATTACCGTAGCGTTCGCGCAAATAGGGGAGCATCGTTTGCAAGACGCGTTCATCCAGCGGCGTGGTCGCGTTGAAATCGAAGTAAGTGGGCGCGAACATGAATAACCTTTAAGCGGCCTTCGACTCGCGCCGGCCATCATTCAAATTGCTGTCGCGCTCGTCGTGCAACACTGCCAAACCTTTGCCGCAACGTTTTTCCAGACGGACCTTGTTGTCGGCAACCAAGCCTGCCAAATTCATCGACTGAAGGTATTCGAGCATGCGCTTGTTGAGATTGCTCCACAAATCATGAGTCATACATCGGCCGTCGTCATGACAGTTCTCTTTGCCGGCACACTGCGTTGCATCCAGCGGTTCGTCGACGGCCACGATGATGTCGGCGACTGAAATGCTTTCCATCGGCTTTGCCAAGCAGTAACCGCCGCCTGGACCGCGCACGCTGCTCACCAATTCGTAACGACGCAGCTTGCCGAAAAGCTGCTCAAGATAAGACAGCGAAATGTTTTGACGTTCGCTGATTCCAGCCAGCGTCACAGGGCCATCCTCCTGACGCAAGGCCAAATCGATCATCGCCGTCACGGCAAATCGTCCTTTAGTTGTCAGTCGCATTTGCAGCCTCGCAACGCAAAATAGTTGATTAATTTTCTCAAGTATAAAATACCCGAGTGAATCAATCAAGCATTAACGTTAGTCGACAATCTTGCTCAGATAGTCATGATCAAAAGGCTGAGGAAAACCGGGGTCGTCCACTTCGCTGCATAGGCCAGCGGCTTTGAGCCGGGCGACGAGCGCGTCAATGCGCCGATCCTGTTCGGACGCATGATCCAGCAAGGCATGTAGCGCCTTGGCCAATGGATCGTCCATGTCACGCGTTACGCCGTAGGCTGAGAAGCTTTGCACTTCGGCACTGTGCGATTTGGCTTCGGCGCTGGGTTCAATCATTCGCGCTGGATTCCCAACAGCGGTCGCACCGGCTGGCACTGGCTTAACCACCACGGCGTTCGAACCAATCTTGGCGCCCGCGCCGACAGTGAAACCACCCAGCACTTTTGCGCCTGCGCCCACCACCACACCGGCTTCCAGCGTAGGGTGACGCTTGACACCACGATAGAGCGACGTCCCGCCAAGCGTCACGCCCTGATAGATCGTGCAGTCATCGCCGATTTCCGCCGTTTCGCCAATTACTACACCGAGTCCATGGTCGATGAAAACACGACGACCAATTTTGGCGCCCGGATGAATTTCGATACCGGTGATCCAACGGCCAAATTGGGAAATGAAGCGCGCCAGCCATAAGAACCTCCCCTGCCAGAAAGCATGCGAGAGGCGATGCAATGCCAGCGCATGAATACCGGGATAGCACGTTACTACCTCGAGCGTACTCCGCGCTGCGGGATCACGTTGAAGCACGCTGGCGACATCTTCACGAAGCTGGGCAAACATTGCTGCTCTCAATGAGTGAAAAGCGGGATCGTAAAATTCCCGACTTTTTTAGTCAACTTTGATCGGCGGCTTGGCGTGTTTATTGAAGGGACGCTCGAAGAAACTCAACATGCCACGAAGGATATTCAACTCATCACGCTCCAGTTGGATGCGGCCGAACATGCGGCGTAAGCGCGGCATCAAACGCTTGGGATTGGCGGGATCGAAAAAGCCGCTGACTGTCATTGCTTGTTCGAAGTGACTGTACATTTGCTCTATTTCATCTACCGTCGCCAATTCGCCAAACTGTGCTGGCGCGGCACCTGCCGCAACCAATGCCAAACGCAATTCATAACACATTAGTTGCACTGCGGAAGCCAGATTGAGTGACGCGTAATCTGGATTGGCGGGAATCATTACTGGTAACTGACAAAGTGCCAACTCTTCATTAGACAATCCGTAAGTTTCGTTACCAAACACCAACGCCACGTTATTGCCATTGGCATATGTTGCAAGATTGATCGCTGCTTCACGCGCCCATTGCATAGGCAACGATAATTCGCGGCGCCGTGATGTCAGCGCCGCGGCAAGCGTTACGCCGATCAAGGCGTCTTCCAGACTTTCGCACACTACGGCGTTGGCAAGTACGTCAACGGCACCCGACGCACGCGATTCCGCTTCTGGATGTGGAAATAATTTCGGTTGAACAAGATAGAGACGCGACAATCCCATGGTCTTCATCGCGCGCGCGGCGGCGCCGATATTGCCTGGATGACTAGGCCGCGAGAGCACAACGCGCACATGATCGAGTGCCGAGATCTGCGGATCAGAAGCTAGGGGAATCTTTGTCATACGTTATAATTACCGGCTTATCAGAAATGTGTGCACTGCAAACCGATATCGCGGGACAGGACACGCCTCACTAATCAAAGCTCATGCATCCCACTCTGAATATCGCCATCAAGGCTGCCCGGCGTGCCGGCACCATCATCAATCGCGCGGCGCTGGACCTCGATCTGCTGCATGTACGCGCCAAACAAACCAACGATTTTGTTACCGAAGTCGATGGCGCAGCCGAACAAGCAATCATTGAAGTCATTCGCGAATCCTATCCGGACCACGGAATTTTAGCAGAGGAGTCCGGCGCTTCCGGAGAAGACAGCGAATTTCAATGGATCATCGATCCGCTCGACGGCACCACGAATTTCATTCATGGCTTTCCACAGTATGCGGTCTCCATTGCAGTGGCCGAAAAAGGGGTATTGCAGCATGCAGTCGTCTTCGATCCAACCCGCAATGAATTATTCACCAGCAGCCGTGGACGCGGCGCATTCCTCAATGACAGACGCATTCGTGTTTCCAAACGCATTCGCTTGAACGACGCGCTGATCGGCACCGGTTTTCCATTCAAGAATATGCAGCACGTCGACGCCTACCTGGGCATGTTTCGCGAATTGACGGAGAAAACAGCGGGCTTGCGCCGGCCGGGCGCCGCCGCGCTCGATCTGGCTTATGTCGCGTGCGGCCGCACCGATGGTTTTTTCGAAATCGGTCTGATGCCTTGGGACATGGCCGCTGGCACACTCTTAATTGCCGAAGCCGGAGGACTGGTCAGCGACTTTGCAGGCGAGTCGGACTACCTTGAAACCGGTAACCTCATCACGGGCACTCCGAAAATATTCTCGCAACTTCTTCAAGTGATCCGATCGCACAGCAGCGACATGCTAAAAGCATAAAATCCTTGAATAAATGTCAATATGACAATGACATTAAAATCAGCTATTTCTGAAAATTATCGACCTCTAAGTTTCAACTAAATTCAGTCCTGGTCCACATTTCAATCAAATTCTTATGGCAAAAATATATTCTCGAAATATGCACTTATTGCCCTAGATTGATTTCATTTTCGATCAAACGTTTTTGCAAGAAATCGCTGTTTATCGAAGCCCGCAATAACTTCAAATACGCAACAACCAAATGCTTGTTTGCGCGAATTAACAGAAACATTAATTCGTGTTTTTGATTATGGATATATTGCTTGACTTGTCACGACGAAAAGTCGAGATTTCGTTACGCGCCTTAAGAGGCGTCTTCGAAGCAGTTTAAATAGAAATACAAATCTTCGAAGAAGCAGTACAAAAACATAAGGAGACAAATCATGATTCGCAAAATGCTTGCAGGCGTCTTCGCCTGCCTGTTGGTCAATGGCGTTCAAGCCGCAACGGACGCTCCCAGCGGTTACACCAAGTGCGCACAGAATACCGGTGCCACATGTTCATTCAGCGGTACGCGCCAAGTTGCATTGGGCAAATCCGGTTCTTTCGTCTATGGAACCTTTACGAATAGCGTTGCGTGCTCGAGTTCGAATTTTCCATCCAATAGCTTTCCTGCTTCGGCATGGTGTTCGTATGCCAGTACGACCAGCAGTTCGTCGTCAAGCTCGTCATCGAGTTCTTCAAGTTCCTCTTCATCGTCTTCCAGTTCAAGCAGTTCCTCTTCTTCCAGCTCATCGAGCAGTTCTAGCTCTTCTTCAAGCGGAGGAACCTGGGCGCTGACAGGTGATCTTTCATCGCACGATCCGACGCTCACTAAGGAAGGCAGTGTCTGGTACGAGTTCCATACCGGCACAGGCATTCAAGGCAAGCGCTCAAACGATGGTCTGGCGTGGACGGATATTCCGCAAATTTTCCTGAGCCGTCCGAGCTGGTGGTCGACTTATGTTCCTGCCAACACCGGCTTGGATGTATGGGCACCGGATATTCAAACCTACAACGGTCGCGTCTGGATGTATTACGCGATCTCGACCTTCGGCAGCAATACCTCGGCCATCGGCTTGGTATCGGCCGCAACGATCGGAGCGGGTAGTTGGCGCGATGACGGATTGGTGATTCGCACCACGAGCTCGAACGACTACAACGCCATCGATCCGAATCTGACCATCGACAAGGACGGCAATCCCTGGCTCGTGTTCGGCTCATATTGGAGTGGCATAAAGCTGACCAAGCTCGACAAGAGCACGATGAAGCCGACAGGTTCGCTCACCTCGCTGGCTACGCGCGCAAATGGTATTGAAGCACCTGTCATCGTCTATCGCAGTCCGTACTACTACTTGTTCGTATCGATCGACCAATGCTGCCAGGGCGTCAATAGCACCTACAAGATCGCATATGGCCGTTCGAGCAGCATCACGGGCCCTTACGTCGACAAGAGCGGTACGAGCATGCTCAACGGCGCCGCCACAGTCATGGATGCTGGCAACACACGCTGGAAAGGTCCGGGCGGTCAGGACATCTACGGTACCAGCGTAATCATTCGTCATGCTTACGACGCGAATGACAACGGCAACCCCAAGATGCTGATCAATGATCTGAACTGGGATTCCTCGGGCTGGCCAACGTACTGAGCCGAGTCGCAAATCGGGCAAGCAAGTACGGAATTGCTTGCCCGCAAACATAAAAATGCACCCAGCATAAAACGGATAATTAGGAGGGAAATCATGTTACTGGCAGCCATAGCCGCGTTTGGCATTACTGCTTCATCAAGCACCATGGTGGTCGACACAGGTTCCAATGTCGTCTTCACCGTTGACGCGACCGACGGCGATATCACGTCGATCAAATACAAAGGCACCGAGCTTCAAACTACCGAAGGCAAAAACTCGCAAATTGCATCGGGACTCGGCAGTTCGACCGTGACCGAAAAGACTTCGGGTGATGTCATTATCATAACGGTCAAGTCCGGCATCGCCAGCGGCTTTGTGCATTACTACATTGCGCGCAAAGGCTATGACAATATCTACATGGCCACTTACGCGCCCACCTTGCTGCCTATCGGTGAGCTGAGATATATCGCGCGTCTGAATGTGTCCAAGTTGCCCAGCAGCACCAACACGCCGGATTCCAACGTGGGCACAGCGATCGAATCCACCGACGTGTATCTGCTGCCCAATGGCCAAACCAGTTCCAAGTTCTACTCGGGGCGCAGGGCGATGGAGGACAAGGTGCATGGCGTGTTCAGTAGCAGCATCGGTGCCTACATGGTGATGGGTAATCGCGAAACCAGCGCGGGCGGTCCCTTCTTCAAAGACATCGCAACCCAAACCACTTCCGTAACCAAGGAGCTGTATAACTACATGTTCTCCGGCCACACGCAGACCGGGACTTATCGCGGTGGACTCAATGGCCCGTATGCGTTGGTATTCACGACTGGCGGCACGCCGGGCACAGTAGATTTCAGCTTTATGGACAGCCTCGGTCTATCCGGCTGGGTTACCGCATCAAGTCGCGGTACCGTCGTCGGCAAAGCGAGCGGCGTAGATAGTGGCGAACCTGTGGTGGTTGGCCTGTCCAACAGCACCGCGCAATACTGGGCCACCGCTGATTCGAGTAATAACTTCGGTATCAGCGGCGTCAAGCCCGGCACCTACACCGAAACCTTGTATCAGGACGAACTGGAAGTGGCCACCAAGAGCGTCACCGTGTCCGCCGGCAGCAGCGTCACATCGAATATCGACGCCGTTCCGCAAACCGGCGTGATCGTATGGCAAATCGGCACACGCGACGGCACCCCAAAAGGTTTCCGCAATGCGGACAAACTGCCGACAGAGCACCCATCGGATTCACGCATGAGTTCGTGGGGACCATTGACCTATACCGTGGGCAGCTCTTCACTGACGGGTATGCCGGCTGTGCAGTGGCAGGATGTCAACAATCCAACCACTATCAATTTCAATCTTGCTAGCAGTGCGGTCAAGGCCTATCGCCTGCGAATCGGTCTTTCCATTTCCCAGTATGGTGCGCGTCCGCAGATCGTTGTGAATGGCAGTTGGACCGGACCGGCGCCTGCGGCGCCGAATGAGCCCGATAGTCGTGGCGTCACGCGCGGTACATGGCGCGGCAACAACCTACTGTATGAAATCGACATACCGGCATCGGCGCTCAAATCCGGTACGAATGTCATTGCCATCAATGCAATTTCGGGTTCGAGCGGCACGCAATATCTGAGTCCTGGCATGGCCTATGACTACCTGCAGCTCGTCGACATGTCGGGCAGCGGTAGTTCGAGTTCTTCGTCCAGCTCTTCTTCGTCGAGTAGTTCTTCCTCGTCGAGTTCCTCCAGTTCTTCCTCGAGCAGTTCTTCGTCCTCGAGTAGCTCTTCATCTTCAAGTTCGTCGAGCAGTTCTTCATCAAGCTCTTCGTCGAGCTCGTCGGGTGGCGCGCCTGTCCTTTCTGGAACGGGCGACTATCCGACCGGGTTCTCCAAGTGCGCGGATATTGGCGGAACGTGCGCTGTTACCAAGGGCACCGGATGGGTTGCTTTCGGCCGCAAGGGAAGCTGGGTTGCCAAAAACGTCGGTGTAGGCAACAGCATCGCTTGTACGGTGGCAGCATTCGGCAGTGAGCCGAACGGCAATCCAGACAAATGCTCGACGCAAAACTAGATGTAATTTTTTCGGACATTCAATTCGGAGAAATCCGCATTGGATGAACGAAAAATAAGCTGCCGTTAACCTGCAATGCGCCCGATGTTTCGCTACATCGGGCGTTTTTATTTATTCATGCCAACGGAATTTTTAGTTGCCGAACACGGCGCACGAATGCATAAACGATCATGCGCTACAGAAGTTGTGCCGACGCCGCAGGCAAATCTTTACAGGCTTCGATTCGCCATATGACATCCGGACGCTCCAGCGACAGACGCTCGAGTACCTGAGTGTTGAGTCCTTCCGCGATCGTGTTGGCATCTTGGCCAAGCTCCAGGCCATGTGCAATTTGAGCGGATAAACCTACTACCGCAGCCAGCGGAGTTGCTTCAGCCGCAAGTGGCGTGACGTACCAGCGCAATGCATTCTGGATGTCCTCTGGGAAATTCCAAAGTTTTGCCAGCTCGGCGCCGACCTCGCAATGATCCGTTTCAGTCAGCGAGCGCTCGACGGTCAACAATGCAGTACCGGTCGGCCCGCTTTCGCGGGAGAGTTGTTTGGATGCCGCAGGAAAAGCAAGATGAATCACCAACTCGCCGATTTGATGCATGAGACCGGCCGTGTAAGCAAATTCGGGATTGACGCCATCGCGCTTGCCGAGCGTGCGCGATACGCCAGCCGTAACAAGCGCATGGCGCCAGAAACGATTCATGTCGACGCCTTCGACTTTGTTGAAAGCTTTCGACATGCCCGAAGCGATCACCAGCGAACGTAGTGCGCTCAAGCCGATCATCGTCACGGCATGATCGATCGCACCCACCTTCTGACTCAGTCCATAGAAACTGGAATTGGCCAAACCCAGTACGCGAGCAGAAAGAGACTGATCCTGTTTGACCTGCGCCACCAGCGAACCAATATCGACGTCATCTTTGCACAAAGAGGCGATCAACTCTTGCACGATGCGTGGAATACTCGGCAGGCGTGGCAAATTGGCAAACAGCTTTTCGATGGGTGTCATGCGACGTTCTCCCCCGGGAAGAATCCAGTGAATCGTATTACGGCGTTTGCGCCGAGGACTTGATAGTCTTGCATGCAGAATTATTGTGCAGCCACGGAGCTTTCACACCAGTCAGCACGTAACATGTACACGCTTCTCAAACGCTGCCAGGTCTTGCGTCGGCGAATAGATCAAAGAAGTTTTTTGTACTGGCCGCAGCGACCTCTTCCACATCGATGCCACGCAAGCGCGCAATTTCTGCTGCAACGTGCGGAACATAGGAAGGCTCATTGGTCTTTCCGCGATAAGGAACCGGTGCAAGGTAAGGCGAATCGGTTTCGATCAATATGCGTTCGAGCGGAATGCTTCGCGCAACGTCCTTTATTTGAATGGCATTCTTGAAAGTGACGATGCCAGAAAATGAAACGTAGAAACCCAGCGCCATGGCTGCATCGGCAACTTGCTGTGTTTCGGTAAAGCAATGCATGACGCCGCACACCTTGTCTGCGCCTTCTTCCCGCATGAGACGAATCGTATCCTCCGCAGCATCGCGCGTGTGGATCACCAGCGGTTTGTTACATTGGCGCGCGGCACGGATGTGCGTACGAAAGCGTTCGCGTTGCCATTCCGGTTTGTCCTTGTGCCAGTAGTAATCCAATCCAGTTTCGCCGATCGCGACTACTTTGGGATTATTCGCCATTGCCAGTAATCGCTCGACACTGGCTTCTTCACCTTCTGAATTTTCGGGATGAACACCGACCGAGGCGTAGATATTCGCGCGTTGAGTCGCAATGCGCAGCACGCGATCGATATTTTCGAAATTGACGCCAATGCACATGGCATGTGTCACTTTGGCAGCCACCATGCGTTCGAACAACGCATCGCCATGTGCGGCGAGATCGGGAAAATCGATGTGGCAGTGAGAGTCGATGAACATGTGGACAAAGCGCAGAAGACGAGGTGCAGGCGGCTATGGTGCCCGCTAATTTTACGTCTTACATCATGACCAAGCGATTTGAAGTTACAAAGTGTGCGTTGGCCGATTCGAACCGAGCGCACCGCCCAACACTTGTTCGATTTTTATTTTAGCGCCCTGCCCGCCTTCGTCCGGCGCAAACTGGATGCCTATGCCCTGCGTCTTGCCGTTCTGTGCATTGGCCGGTGTAATCCAGGCCACCTTGCCCTTGACAGCCAGCTTGGCCGGATCGTCCATCAATTGCAGCAGCATGAACACTTCATCGCCCGGCGCATAGGTCTTTGGCGTGGGAATGAACAA
>DASUGV010000466.1:0-3582 GCA_036273835.1 Rhodocyclaceae bacterium | reverse complement strand
CAAGTCATCGTTCATCGTGTGCGATCCGGAATCCGGGCTGGCGGTGGCATTTTCCAGCAAAGCGCGGATGCCACCGAAGTTGCGGGTCTCGACCAGATGCGCGGCATCGGGCGTCATGGTCAAACATTCCGTCGCCAGGTGGTAGGAGTCCCCTTGCAAAGAAGGTAGTAAGGCCTGGCACATGACGCCGCGTAGTGAACTAGATAAGGTCTGCGCCTGGGTCTCGGTGTTGCCCAGCAAACGCAACATCTTTTGCAAACCTAATTCCGTGGATCGCGCATGCAAGGTCGCAAAAACCAGTGGCCCCGATTCGGACAACGCCAATGCTTCCTGTGCCGTTTGCGCATCGCGTATCTCGCCGATGAGAATGACATCCGGCCGTTCGCGCAACGCATCGAGCGCGCCGAGATAGTAGCTTTCGACGTCGCCATCGGCGCCGACTTCGCGCTGCGTGATGATGCACTTGCGTTGCGGAATGAGCGTCTCGACCGGGTCTTCAATCGTGATGATATGACCGGAGCGCGTCTTGTTGATCTGGTCCAGCAAAGACGCAATCGTCGTCGATTTACCTTGGCATGTGTCGCCGATGATCAAGACAAGACCACTGTTGAGCTTGGCAAAATCCTGCGCGGCGGGACGTAATCCCAGGTTACTCAGTAGTAACGGCTCGGTCGGAAAGCGACGTATCACACAGCCCAGTCGCTTCTTGCCTTGGAAGGTAAAGCAGTTGACGCGAATGCGCGCGCTGTATAAATCCTTCGAGCGATCGAACGCCCGATCCATGATGCGATCTTCCCAATTCGGTTCGATCACTTCGAAAAACTCTTCCAGCTCCTCGCCGGTAATGGGCGTATCCGAAACTGCCACCAGGCGCTTGGGTTGCCGGAGCAGCAACGGACTGTTTTGATGGATGATGATGTCGCTGAACACCGTATTGGAACTGAGCAAGTGCAATATTTGCTCGACCAGCGTTCCCAGAACCGGATGGCCTTCGTTTTCGACGGCTGAAAGCGTCTCGATCAGCGAATATTGTTGCTGTTCCATGAGTCTTCCTCGAGGACAATCAAACATGGTTTTTAGACGCGTAGATCATAGTTGATTTACGATCATCGGCGTCAGCCAAACAAGGGGAAACAACACAAAAGAAAAGCGGCACATGCAAGCCGCGGCAGTCGTTCAACGCGCCCTCCCCGACCGGAATCGTCGTCCGACGCCATCGGAATTGCAAGCGTCGATTTCTTGCGCGTCGGCCATCTCCGCCGAGTGGTCTGCGTGGCCGGGATCGGAACGAATTGACCGATCGGCTCGCAACCTGGATTTCCAGCCTGACGCGCACGCACTCTTCATCGCGCATCAAGTTGCGCGTCACCCTATAGCGCTTGGTCGACAAAGCGGCAGAACAATAGCAAGTTTGGTCCGGTCACAAGCTATCACGGCACATACAAGCCGCTCGCACCTGTGCTTATTCTGGTCGGCGAAAAGGACGACTGGACACCTGCCGAGCCGTGCCGCCAACTCGTCAGCGCGAGCAGCGCCGCCAGATATCCCATCGACATTGTGGTGTATCCCGGCGTGTATCCCGGCGCCTACCACTCCTTCGATAGCGATCATCCGATTCACTTCGACGCTCGCCGCACCAATACCAATTCGCCACCGGCAAGGGTGCAACCACCGGTGGCGACGCGGCCGCCTGGAGCGACGCCCGGAAACAGGTATCCGCGTTCTTCGCTCAATATCTCAAACAGGACACTGCGACAAATAAGAAATGATGAGCCTGTACGACCGGTCCGCCGACGTTCTCAGAACGATTTATGTCAAACGCATCGCCGCACCCGCAGTGCTTGACACGCAAACGTATTTTCCCGAGGCGCACCGATTCACCGATGCCCGGCAGGACATCCGCCGCCGGCATATGCCGGCCGATATCGACCTGCTATCGAGCGTGCTGATTGGCCGCGTGGGCATGTCGGTTCGCGCGCAACAATTACTTGCCGGAAATCGTCCATAAATGCTCCAGACCGGCAGCCTTGTTATGCCGGGTTTTATGCATGCTATTCGACTACTTGCCCGGTTCCAACTCGACTATACTGTATGACAAATGACATCTGCGGCGCCAGCTAGGACACAGCATGTCTTCAAAAAACGCCTTCGGAGAGGCTGAGATAGTCATGTTCCCGCAACGCGATGAATACCTCCATCGATAGCAAACCGGCCCAGCCCGCGAGCACGCGTCCATCGCCATGGAAAGCGTATGCGCTCGCGCTGGTGTTGACGCTGGCGATGCTTCCTCTGCGCGTAGCGCTCATCGCGTGGACAGGCGATCGTCCCGTTTTCATCCTGTTCGTCATTCCAATCATTCTTTGCGCCTATGTCGGCGGACTCAAGTCCGGCCTGGCGTGCACTGCCTTGGTCGCCCTGATCGCGGATTATTTTGTTATGCCGCCGACATACAGTTTCGCCATCGAACAGGCGGGCGATTTCGCACAGTGGCTGATTCTCATTTTGGCCGGCGTACTTATCAGCGTGCTTCATGAGTCATTGCGCCCTTCGCTGCGCGGCGACCTAAACGAATCTGCCGAAAAAAAACACTCGGCGACCGAACGGAAGGTACAGGTCGGCTTTGCATTCGCATTGGTTTGCCTGGGCGCAATCGGGATCGTGTCCTATCTCAGCATTGCCAAGATTCGAGAAAATGCGGCGTGGGTCGAACATACGCACGAGGTGATCAGTCATCTGGAATCGCTCTACTCCGATACGATGGATGTGCAGAGCGACAGTCGCAATTATGTTGCGACAAATGACGAAAATTACGTAGCGCTTCACCAGCAAGCGGCTCGGGACACCGCCGACGAATTACAGCATGTGCGCACATTGACGGCTGACAATGCCGCGCATCTGCAGAATCTCAAGATACTCGTGCCGCTCATCACGGAACAACTCGCCTTCGATCGCCATGTCATCGAAGTGCGGCAACGCGACGGCGCCGACGCAGCAAGAACGCTCATCCTCGCGGGCAAAGGCAGATTGCTTCACGATAAGATTCACGATCTCATCAATGAGATGCAAGACGTCGAAGGCAAGCTGTTGGCTGGACGCGAGCAGCAAGTGAGTCAAAGTGCCCAGATCGCTCAAGCCGTCATCATCGCCGGCAGCGTGCTGGCATTCGTATTCGTTGGATTGGCGTTGATATTCATCAGACGCGATTTCGACATTCGCCAGCGCGCCGAGCAGGCGCTGCGCCAGAGCGAAGAGAGCCTCGACGTAACGCTCCACTCCATTGGCGATGCGGTGCTGGCAACGGACACGGCAGGCGCCATCACGCGCATGAATTATGTGGCCGAGCAACTGACTGGCTGGACCCAGGCAGAAGCGCTGGGACGTCCCATTGGCGAGGTGTTCCGTATCATCAACGAGATGACGCGCGAATCAACCGTCATACCCGTCGATAAGGTACTTGCCACCGGCGAAACCCACGGCCTGGCCAATCACACGATACTGATCGCACGCGATGGCAGCGAATGCTCCATCGCCGACAGCGCTGCACCCATTCGCGATCATGCCAACAACATACTCGGCGTCGTG
>DASUGV010000465.1:0-2507 GCA_036273835.1 Rhodocyclaceae bacterium | reverse complement strand
GCCGTTTATTCGCTACCGTACCGGCGATATGGCGATGCTAAGCGACAAACCCGGTCATCCGCTGTTACCAGGTTATCCCGCCGTCGAACGTATCGAAGGACGCTTACAGGAGTTCATTGTCTGCCGCGATCGCAGGCTGGTATCGATATGCACAATGGGTGCAGCGCATTTCGACGAACTGAGTCATGTCGATTACATACAGTATGAGCAGTACGAAGTTGGCCATGTCGTGCTGAAAGTGGTATCGCGCAAGCAATTGGACGAGGAGGTTAGGCGCAAAATTGTGCGAGCAATCGAGAAACAAACACAGTTGGGCTGTACTGCTGAAATCCACGAGGTCGATGAAATTCCGCGTACTGCGAACGGCAAACACCGGATGTTGATTCAGCATCTGGACGTGAGTACGTATCTTGGCGGAGCCACGCATGCGTAGCCATGTTGCAATCATTTTGCAAGTCGAAGGGACGTGATGCGTTTGCGTATTGCACCGGCGATCAATGACCACAATGAGTCCCGCGATATGGCATGGTTGCAGATGACTTGTCGGTGCACGTTTTCCGCTCGATGAATTCAAAGTACACGATAAAAGTCGTGCTCTTCAGTCCATCGCTCGATGCGGTAAGCGGCGTATCGACGCATGCCAATATGCTATTTGGATCAGATCTTGCGCGTCAATTTGAGTTACTGCACTTTCAGGTTGGCAGCGAAGGACGCAACGAAGGAAAGCTGCGAAAGCTGATGCGATTTGTGTTGAGTCCACTTCAGTTGGCGGGATTCCTCGCCAAAAACCAACCGCAGATTGTGCACATCAATACGTCGATGGATCGCAAAGCATTTTGGCGAGATATCGTTTATCTCATAGTGGCGAGACTCATGGGCTGCCGAGTAGTGAATGAGTTCCACAGTGGATTTGGTCCTCGTCATTTGTTTCGCAATTCACTGCCATTGTGGTTGCTCAGGCGATTTTTATTGGCATCGCATTGTGTAGCAGTACTCTCCAATGAGACGCTTCGTTTGCACAAGGAATTTGATAGTCGCATTCGTGTCGTGTTGGTACCCAACGCCATCGACGCCGTCAGCTTGCTGGATGCGCCGCGACAGATCAATCGAGACGATCCGTTGCGGCTCGTCTTTGTAGGACGGCTGGTGCGTACCAAGGGTTTGTTCGAAATGATAGAGGCGCTCGCACTTCTCAAAGCGGAGCGCATCCCGTTCTGTTTCAAGATCGCAGGGAGTGGCGCGGATGAAGCGGCGTTACGCAGTTTGATTGCGGAATACGGACTGGAACAAGAAGTGGTATTGCTCGGCCCTTTGTTTGGCGAAGCGAAGAATAAGTTATGGCTCGATTCCGACGTGCTGGTGTTTCCTAGTCATTTCGAAGGGTTGCCGTATTCTATTCTGGAGGCGATGGCTGCTGGATGTGTGCCCGTCGCGACCGCTGTCGGTGGCATCCCGGACGTGATGCGGGATGGCGAACATGGCTTGTTTGTGGCGTTGCGCGATCCGGTATCGGTGGCGGGCGCCATTCGTAGATTGGCGCAGGATCGTGAAGAATTGCAGCGCATATCGCAGGCTGGACGCAGCAGAATAGCAGACCAATATACGGCCGACCGCCTGGCTGAGCGTTTCGGTCAAATCTATCAGAGCATCTTATAAAAATATGTGCGGCATCGCGGGGTATGTGTCGTCGCGGCAGGGATTTCCGCGCGATGCACTAAGGGGGATGGCGGAGGCGGTTGCGCATCGAGGACCTGACGATGAGGGTTTTCTCGAGACCACGACGCGCGATGGAAGATATGCTTTTGGCATGGCCCATCGGCGCCTATCCATCATCGATTTGTCGACGGGTCATCAACCCATGGGCAATGAAGATGGATCGGTACAGATCGTCTACAACGGTGAGGTGTACAACTTTCAAGCCTTGCGCGAAGAGCTCATCGCGGCGGGGCACATATTTCGTACGCATTCGGATACCGAGACCATCGTGCATGCTTACGAGCAATGGGGCACGGATTGTGTTCAACGCTTTCGCGGGATGTTCGCTTTCGCGATCTGGGACGCTGCTCGCGAGATATTATTTTTGGTGCGCGACCGCTTCGGCAAGAAGCCTTTATTTTTATGCGAAATGAATGGCGATTTGCTGTTCGCTTCCGAGATCAAATCCATTCTCGCAGTACCCGGTGTGTCGGCGGCCGTGGACCACGATTCGGTATGGGACTATCTGGCGTATCGTTACGCACCCGGCCCCGCAACGATGTTCAAAGGCATCCGCAAGCTGAACCCTGGTAGCTGGGCAATTTGGGAGAAGGGGCGTTTGCAGGAGCAGTGCTACTACTTGCCGCCGGATGGTCTGCCTCGCGTCAAAGCGCCGACGCTTTCTGATCCGGTCGGCGCATTTCTGGACGTGCTGGATGAGTCGGTACGTGTTCGTATGATCGCGGATGTGCCGTTTGGTGCGTTCTTATCCGGCGGGATCGATTCATCCGCGGTAGTCGGTTTGATGTCCC
>DASUGV010000464.1:0-2747 GCA_036273835.1 Rhodocyclaceae bacterium | reverse complement strand
TTCCGAACCCGTCGAGGCATTGCGCATTCCCTATCTCACGCTCTGCGCGCAGCTTCAGGACGCGCTCGAAAATGTAGGTGTCAGCGCACGGATCGCACGCACCGAAGCGGAAATCATGGCGGAAGCCGATCTGCATGGCGTGCCTTCGCATGGCGTACGCATGCTGCCGAATTTGCTTGCCAGCTTGCGCAGTGGCCGCGCCAATCCCAAACCCGTATTGCGAACTCTGCGCGAATTTGGCGCCATTCGCGTCATCGATGGCGACAACGGCCCCGGCCGTTATGTTTCTGTCATGGCAATGCAAGCGGCGATGGACCGTGCCAAGCAATTTGGCGTCGGCGTTTGCCTGGCCACGCGCACCACGCATTGGGGGCGCGCGCACGCTTATGCCAGCCGTGCCGCGCAAACTGGAATGATTGCCTTATGCATTACCAACGCCATACCTTCGATGGCGGCGTGGGGCGCCACACGCCGTGTCATCGGCAACAATCCCATTGCCGTTGGCATACCGCGTGAAAACAAGAGTGAACCCTTCGTGCTCGACATTGCAATGAGCCAGGCGGCCGTCGGCAAAGTAAATACGTGGTTACGCGAAGGACGTGAAGTGCCGCAAGGCTGGGGCGTCGATGCGCAAGGCAAAGCGAGCACCAATGCCAATGACATATTGAAAGGCGCCGTCCTGCCGTTCGGCGGACCTAAGGGAGCCGGTCTTGCGCTCACGATGGAGCTATTGACGGCTGCGTTGGCCGGTGGCCTGCTGGGTAATGAACTGGAAGCGAACTACGGGGCGCTGGAAATCGACACGAGCAAGCTATTCATCGCTCTCGACGTCGACGCATTCGGACTTGCCGAGCGCTTTCAGGAACGGGTTAGCACCTTTCTGCATTATCTCGGAGACAACGCTAGCGAGCGCGAACCTTTTCTGTTTCCGGGCGAGCGTGGCTGGCGGACATGCCAGGAGAATATGCTAACAGGTGTGCCGATCCACGCAGAAATCGTGGCGCAGCTCGCCGCAGCGGGCGTTCAATTGTCCGCATGAACGAGTCAGCATGAACGACACGATATGCCTAAAGAATAACGATCAAACCAATGATGCCCGCGACCAGCGCCCATTTCGTTGCGAGATATACATTCTTGTTCCAGCGCTTGAGTCGCCGACGATATTGTCCTACAAGCCACGCGTATCTAAATAGTTTGTTGATGAGGCCCGTTTGATCGCCCGCGCGATTCGGCGAACTCGCAGCCGTGACAAGCGTGCTGCCCAGAAATCGGTTAACCGCTTGTGCCCAGCGATATTTCATGGGTCGTTCGATATCGCAGAACAAGATGATGCGATCCTGATCGCTACCGTTTTCAGCGTTATGGATGAAAGTCTCATCGAACATCACGCTCTGTCCATCACGCCAACTGTAACGCTGTCCGTCGACCTCGATGAAACAACGATCGTCGCCGGGCGTCACGAGGCCCAAGTGATAGCGCAGCGACCCGCCGTAAGGATCGCGATGCCTGTTCAGACGGCCGCCCGGCGGTAGCTCCGCAAACATCGCCGCTTTGACTGAAGTAATATTCTTCAATATGGAAACCGTGCGCGGACATAACTCCTCAGCCGATGGATGACTGGCGCCATACCACTTGAGATAGAAACGCTTCCAGCCAGTTTTGAAAAACGAATTAAAACCAGCGTCGTCGTTCTTTTGCGCAGCACGAATGATTTCCTGATCGCGCAGCGCCAACGCCTCATCGCGTATCTCGCGCCAGTGTTGCTGCAGTGGCAGTAGATCGGGAAAATCTTCGACGGCGATAAAGGGGGTCAGCGGTGTGCGCGAAAAAGCGAACATGAAAACATTGATGGGCGCCATCACAGATGAGTGATCGAAAAGTTGCCGCCAGAAATTCAAACGCACGCGCCCACGCAAATGCACATACATCACCGCACTCAGAAACAGAACGACCAGCATCCACTTCACGATTTCGCTCACAATCATCCAATCAAATCCCATGAATCTCGCCTTCTCTCACAAACGTGCTCAATGCATCAAATCATTGCGCAGACAATATACCGACTAGTTCTCGACTCAATGCATTACCGTTTCATGCCGTAATGAGGACATACGCGGCAATTTTGAAAAAGCTGATACTTCCCAGCATTCTCGGAGTGTCGCGAATTGGCGCGATCTCTATCATGGAAATACGTTCAATTCTAATGCAGCTTTCGGAGCAAAACATATGCTCAAACAATTAGCGATTCCTTTATGCGTACTTCTGCTGTCACCAAACATAGCAAGTGCATGGGGGCGCAAAGGACATGCGGCCATTGCCGCACTTGCCGAAAAAAATCTTACTCCCGCAGCGGAAGCCCAAGTGCATGAATTGCTCAAGAACGATCTCGACCGATATGGCAAGCCATCCGGCCGAACAAAGTTATCTCAAGTCGCTTCCTGGGCAGACGAGATACGAGAAATCGAACCGACCGACATTTACAAGGGCTGGCACACGCGCAGTAACCAGGTATGCAGCGCGACTTTGGGACCTTGCAAGGATGGGCATTGCGTTGACCAAAACATTATCCGATATGCCGATGTACTAAAAGATCGCGGCCAGTCGCCACGCGCTCGCAACGAAGCGCTGAAATGGGTAGTCCATCTCGTCGGCGATCTGCATCAGCCGCTGCATTCCGGCGTCAACGGTCATGGAGGATTTACCGTCACGCTGGAAGGTATGGACACGCCCCCTGGCAGGACAATCCA
>DASUGV010000463.1:0-2818 GCA_036273835.1 Rhodocyclaceae bacterium | reverse complement strand
CGTTAAACCCATCAAGGATGCTTTCACCAAGGCAAGTCTCGCTACCCATCTGGCAACGGAAACCGGTGTTGACGCCAAGTCCGTCAGATCGGTGCTCGCTGCTCTGGAATCTGCGATTCTAGGTTCGGTTCACAAGAAGGGCGCCGGCCAGTTCACGCTGCCGGGACTTCTGAAGATCGGCGTACAACAGATCGCCGCCAAGAAAAAGCGTTTCGGCAAGGATCCGTTCACCGGCGAAGAGCGCTGGTTCGATCCGAAGCCGGCGACCGTACGCATCAAGGCTCGCGCACTGAAGAAACTGAAAGACGCCGCGCTTTAATTCGTATCGCGTACGGGACGCTCCGTCCCGTACGCTTTTCGTTTGGCTAGTGAGTGACAATACCTCTGCGGCGACCCCGAATGCGGGTCGCGATCGACCTTATGGTTTAGTCGGTGGGTGGCGCCTCGTTGAGCAGTGCCCAGAACGCACCCAGTACCCTGATGGCTTCGATGAACTCATGGAAGCTGACGGGTTTGACGACGTAGGCATTCACGCCCAGTTGATAGCTCCTGACCAGATCCTGTTCTTCGCGTGATGACGTCATCATGACGATCGGGATGACCTTGAGCGCGGGGTCGCTTTTGATCTTGCGCAGCACTTCCAGTCCATCGACCTTGGGCATCTTGAGATCGAGCAGAATCACTGCCGGATCGGCATCGGTGCGGCCCGCAAACTCGCCTGAGCGATATAGATAGTCGAGCGCTTCGGCTCCGTCGCGCAAGCTCACTACTTCGTTGGCAAGGTTGTATTGCCTGAGCGCATCGAGCGCCAATTCCCTGTCGCTGGGATTGTCGTCCACCAGCAGAATTTTTTTTGGGTGCATGTTTTAGTTTCCGCGCATATGACAATTGAACTATTCTAAGCCTGCTGGATTCAATGTGAAATAGAAAGTCGCGCCTTCGTTGATCTTACCTTCTGCCCAGGTGCGTCCACCATGACGAACGATCACTCGTCGCACATTGGCAAGGCCGATGCCCGTGCCTTCGAATTCGTCGGCATGATGCAAGCGTTGAAAAATACCGAATAGCTTATCGGCATATCGCATATCGAAGCCCGCGCCGTTGTCGCGCACGAAAAAAACGAACTGCTTGTTTTCTTCTCCGCCACAGCCGATTTCGATTTTCGCCGGATCGCGCGGCCGCGAGTACTTGACCGCATTGTTCAGCAAGTTGGCAAATACTTGCTTGAGCATTGCGGCATCGCCTCGTACTTTGGGCAGCGAAGCGATCGTCCATTCGATATTGCGATCGCGCGTCACGAGTTCGAGATCCTGAAGCGCTTCGGCAACGATTGCGTCGAGATTGACCACCGCTTCCCTGAGTTCGGCGCGGCCCATGCGCGAAAATGAGAGCAGGTCGTCGATGAGTTGTCCCATGACGCGTCCGGCCGACGAAATGGTATTCAGGTAACGTTGCGCTGTCTCCGAAAGATCGCCCTGTGCTTCGCGTGTCAGCATGTCGACGTAGCCTTGGATATGCCGCAACGGTGCGCGCAAATCGTGTGAAACGGAATATGAAAAAGATTCCAGCTCCTTGTTGGCCGCTTGCAGTTCCGCTGTACGCTGCTGGACACGCAGCTCCAGTTCCTCGTTCAGTTTGCGGATTTCGTCCTCGGCGCGTTTGCGATCCGTCACATCGCGATAGTTGGTGACGATTCCTTTGACGGCGGGATCGTCGAGCAGGTTGGTCGAAAATCCTTCCAGCCACAACCAGTGACCATTCTTATGCCGTCGCCGCCAAAGCACTGGAATAGGCGTGCCCGGATTTTCCAAAAGCTGTTGCATGGTTTTCTGAATAAGCGGGATGTCATCCGGATGTGTATTTTCCAGACCGTTGCGACCGATCAGTTCTTCGTCGCTATAGCCTTCCACCGCCGCAACGGACGGACTGAGATAAAGAATATTGTTGTTGGCATCGATGACCGAAACGCCGTCGGCGCCATGTTCGATGAGCGCGCGAAACCTTCTTTCGCTATCGCGTAGCGAAGCATTGCTGCGCTCCAGTTTTATCGTCCGGTCCTCGACGCGCTGCTCCAGTTCTTCGTTGGTGCGGCGCAAGTCCTGTTCCATCAGTTTGAGCGTCGTCACGTCGCGCGCAGCGGCATACATCAGGCCATTCGGCTGCGGCATCGAACTCCAGGACAGCACGCGCCAGGAACCGTTTTTATGCAAGAAGCGCGCTTCGAACCCGTGAACTTTTTCGCCCGCCATCTGCTTTTCGATCTCCATATGCGCAGCGGCGTGGTCATCGGGATGGATGAGATCGAAATACGGTATGGTGAGAAATTCTTCGGTGCTCCAGCCGAGCATGTCCGTGATCGACGGACTGACGCGCACGAAGAAGCCGGCCATGTTGGCGATGCACAGCAAATCTATCGACAAGTTGAAAAAGCGATCGAGTTCCTCTTCCGCGCGCTTGCGTGCGCCGATGTCGCGAATGATTGAAGAGGCGCCGGTAATTTTGCCGGCGTGGTCCTTGATCGGAGAAATCGTGGCGGCAACGTCAATGAGTACGTCACCGTGTCGCAGCCTCTTTGTTTCGAAATGCTCCAGGCTGCCGCCGGCCTCGATGCGAGCCAGGATATTCCGCTCCTCGTCGAGACGTTCGGGTGGAACGATGAGCGACATATTTTGGCCGATCGCATCCTGCGCCGTGTAGCCGAACATCCGTTCCGACGCCGCGTTCCAACTCGTGATCGTTCCATCCAGCGACTTGCTCAGAATTGCATCGTGCGAGGATTCGATCATCGCCGCATACTGGGCTTGTATCTGCTCCAGCC
>DASUGV010000462.1:0-3124 GCA_036273835.1 Rhodocyclaceae bacterium | reverse complement strand
AAGCGCCTGGACAGATATCCGGCTGATCGTTCAAGCGCTCATACTGCTGACCGAAGCCGGACTTGCGAGAACCATCGGCGGCAGTGTCTATGCGTATTACATATAGGCTATCGAAATTATCGCTATTCCATCGCGGCACCGAAGCGGCATCGCCTCCCAGCGTTTTCATCAGGTCGCGTGCCAGCGATTCGGCCTCACGATGTTCCCACGCCACAAATACCACAGCATCGCGAAACGGTGGTGCTAATAACGCGGACTTCAGCCCGGCGATGTCCTCGAAGCTGAAGCGCGTATCGACGGGCATGCCTAGGCGGATGGCCGTCGGCTCGATTGTGGCCAGTGGCCGCACGTAATTGTAGGTGCCACTGCCATCCTTCTTCTCGATGCCAGGGTTCGGTGCAAACAATGCTACTGGCTTACCAAACTGCTTTAGCAAAACGTTCGGCAAAGCGAGCGAGCGATTCAACCCACGGCAATTCAACTGTCCCAAACCGGCTGCCGGTTTTTCGCCGTGGCGCATAAACACTATCGTTTCGCTTGCAGCTGCAGTGGCTGCATGAAATAGCATCAGCATAAAAATACATTTTTTCATTTCTGTCCCTTGCACCTTCTTTAAAAGGAATCGCACCTGTGTTACTAACTGGCATGAACCACTGCGGAGAAAGACATGCGACTTGCCATGTTAATGCTGGGCCTAGTAATTGTTGTCACGGCAAATCATGCTGCGTCGGCGGCCGATGCGGATCAAGCAGCACGTAAGCCCGTTGCCGTTATTCAAGACGGTTTGCTGGAAGTCATGAGCCCATCTGGACACGGCATGCTATCCATCCATCTTACGCGCGACTGGGCGCTACCGCAGCCGGATGTGGTGCGTGCGGTCATTTTCATCCACGGTTGGTCGCGCAGAGATTTACATGCGGGCGAACGCGCTGCCAGAAAAGTTGGCAACGACGCAGAACATGCAATTGTCATTACGCCGCAGTTTCTGATTCCTGAGGATGTAGAGGCTCATCAACTACCTGCCGAGATGTTGCGCTGGGGACTCGATGATTGGAAGGCTGGCTTCAACGCGCGTGGTCCAGCACCGATCAGTTCGTTCGCCGCCATCGATACGATTTTCAACCATCTGGTCGATCGGAAAATATTTCCAAACCTCAAACAAGTTGTGCTCGCCGGCCACTCTGCCGGCGGCCAATTCGTACAACGTTATGCGCTTTTCGGCCAAGGCGAAGAGGTGCTGCTGAAAGCTGGCATCCCTATCCGCTATGTTGTCGCAAATCCATCGTCATATGCCTACTTCGACGATCAGCGTCCCAAACCGGATGGCAGCTTCTCGCAGTTTGACGGTGCCCAATGCGCAAAATTCAATCGATGGGAATACGGTCTAGCCAGCAATGTTCCGGCCTATGCGCGCAGACCGGTCGTGCCGGAGCCGCTTGAGCAAGCGTACCTTGCGCGGGACGTTATTTATCTACTCGGTACCGAGGACAAAGATCCAAATCATCCAGAACTCGATCGCTCATGCGGCGGCGAGGCGGAAGGGCCGACACGCTTCGCGCGCGGCCATTCCTATTTGCCTATCTGCGCTTGCTCAATCGCGGGCAAGCAGCCCAACGCTTATTCGAGGTTCCCGGCGTCGGCCACAATAGCGACGACATGTACGCGTCTTCTTGCGGTCTGGCTGCGCTGTTCGATCATGGCGTGTGCACTACGGAAGAATCCGCGAGTAAATGAAATCGGCATATTGATATGGGTACCGAATCGTCAATTCGAAACGGCGCCCACCCAGTTTCTTCTACTGCCGCCGTAGAAACTCTCTACTTCGAATACTGCGCCATCGGGAAGCGCAACAGTCGGCGTAATCGTCAAATACAACACGTCTCCGTTCTGTCCTGAGGCTTTGTCCCATGAGAAATTCAGTGTCGGTGTGGCGCCCGTAGCAAGTCCCGCCTGATGTGCGCCGACACGCCATACACCTGTCATGGCTTGATCGCTGAACAACTGCACGTCAATGGTTCGACTAGTGCCCACAGGTATCTTGACCCCTTTTGCCACACCGGAAGAATTGTTGATATTGGAAATCGAAACAGTATCCGGCAATACTGGAACACTCTGGAAATAGGCATTTATCTCGCGGAGATTATTCACCGGCAGACAAGGATTGTGGAACTGGCCTGCCGCCAGATTCGACCACACGGTGGCGATTCTGTAACCGAGGCTGGCGGGTACGCTCCAACTGTTGAGGAATGAATCCTCGCACATGTCATTGAGTTCGCTATCGTGATAAGCCGCTGCCCAACTTATGTCACCACTGATCGTTTTGTAATTGGTTTGATAAGGATCAGCGGATCCCTCAAGCAACTCGTGAGAAGTTGCCGTCGTGATGGTTTCTAGACCGCGCTGGCAATCCGGAATCACAGCGAATGGAACATTGAGTGTGCTGCTTACATGAACAAAATTGTGATACCCCAGAAACTTGGCACAACTAGCCGTTGCGCCTGTCGAGTCTTGTATCGTGGTACCTGAAGGATAATAAAGAACGAAATAGGAATTAGCGTCTACCACTCCAAAGGTGGAAGGCGATGTTTGCAATTGTGTAGTGAGCCAGCTCGCAATATCGCCTTCCTTTATCGCCGTTGGCGCAGTCATCGGCAGCACCACCGGCGAACCGATCTGCGGCGAGCCAACACCGTATTGGCTCATGACGTTCCAATAAGCCGGTACCGAAAATTTCGACACGAAATCCGCTAGGTAAGCCTGGTTTTGTGTGTCCTGAAAAAATACTGGAATCGGTCTCGGGTTGGCCAGCGACGTACCGCCTGGCGTTGCTTTCGCCACTTGCGGCACCGCTGGTGAAAATGCTGGATAGATATTCGACACGGGCGTGGGTTTTGGTCCGGTGGATGCCTTGTAGTTCGTGACGACGAAAGAAGATTCAGCAAGGGTTGGCGCCGTTACGCCGGGTGGGCTCGTATAGTTGTGCGTAACTTGGCATTGCATATTGATGCCAATCGTTATCGCCCACCAACACGTCGCATTCGAAGTCTCAAATATACCAAGAGCATTGCCGTTGTCCGCCGTCGTATAAGTAATCTTTAGCGTGTCCCAATTTCCCGACGGGGTA
>DASUGV010000461.1:0-3132 GCA_036273835.1 Rhodocyclaceae bacterium | reverse complement strand
CACCGACTCACCAGCCAGCACTAGACGCTGCGGATCGACATAAGTCTCTTGCCGCATGCGTGCCACGACGGCTTTGATCTCCGCCGTGGTGGATTGCAGCAGAGCGCTCGAATTCAATTTCTCGCAACCATCGCCGCGGCTCTCAGGATCGCCGACGCCGACCGTGTCGCCATAGCCGAGTCGTGTCGGCACCGCAACAACGAAACCCTTGCGCACAAAAAAGCGCGAAGCCGATTGAAAGCGGTAACGCGGTACGGCAGCGCGCTCTCGCGGATCTTCGGCTCGGCCATGGCTGATGACGACTAGCGGAAACGGCCCGTTGCCTGCCGGTTTGTAAGTGGTGACGGCGATGTCCGCGGCAAAGTGTTTGCCTTCCAGATCGCTGGCCGTGACGGGAACACGAATGACGTTTTCATAAATGTCGGCGGCCATCGGAGGCGTTTGCGCATGCGCAAGCTCGGGCACCACGATGGCATTGATCGACGACGCCAGAAATACGGCGAGGGCAATACGGAGGGAATTGCAAATTGGGTAATTTGGCATGGCGCTCTTGTTTATTTTGCGCAGATCGATGTTTGACGTCGATCTGCCGACGGCGCGCTACCGGTCGATATGACATTCGGTTATTCGAGCATCGCCATCTTCGATTTTGCTAGCGGCGGATTCTTGGCAAAGTAACGTTTGATACCGCGCAGTAAGGCATCCGCCATTTTTTCTTGATATTCCTCATCCATCAGGCGCTTCTCTTCTTCCGGATTTGAAATGAAAGCGGTCTCCACCAGAATGGAAGGGATGTCCGGCGCTTTGAGTACGGCGAAGCCCGCTTGTTCCACAGCGCCTTTATGAAGCGCGTTGATGGTGCCGATTTCGCCGAGCACGGCCTTCGCCAATTTGTTGCTATCGTTGAGCGTAGCGGTCTGCGACAAATCGAGCAGCGTACGGGCCAGATGCGAATCCTTCACGCCGATATTTACGCCGCCGATCAAGTCGGCCGAGTTTTCTTTGGTTGCCAGCCAGCGTGCTGCGGTGCTCGATGCGCCGCGTTCCGATAATACGAAAACGGAACTGCCGCGTGCGGTCGGTTTGATGAAGGCGTCCGCATGAATCGAGACAAACAGGTCGGCTTCGACGCGCCGCGATTTTTCCACGCGCTGTCCGAGCGGTACGAAGAAATCCGCATCGCGCGTGAGCATCGAACGCATGTTTGGCTCGGCATCGATTTTCGCTTTCAGGCGGCGTGCGATGGACAGCGTAACCGTTTTTTCGAAAGTACCGCCTTTGCCGATTGCACCTGGGTCCTCGCCGCCGTGGCCGGGATCGAGCGCGATCGTGATCATGCGCGTCACGGTGTCCTTGGATTTGCCCTTGTCTTTGACTGGATGCTGTGCGGCCGTGTCCTGAGTGTTTTTGTCAGTGGCCGCAATCTGTGCGCTTTCGTCGCGCGTAGCAGCGGTCTGCCCGGCTGCGGCGTCCTGCGGGCTGCTTTTTTCGATCAGCGCCATCAACGGATCGATCGGTTCTGCGGGATACAAATCCAACACGAGGCGATTGCCATAACTGCCTACCGGTGGCAGCGTGAAGACTTGCGGTTTGATTTCCTTCTTCAGTTCGATTACGAGGCGCACGACGCCTGGCCGGTTGCGGCCGGCACGAATCAACTTGATGTAGGGATCGTTGTCCGTGATCTTGGAAGGCAGGCTGGCGATGACGCTGTTGAATTCCACGCCTTCCAGGTCGACAACCAGGCGTTCCGGGTTCTTGACGATCTGATGCGTGAACTTCAGCGTATCGACACCTTCCAACGTGACGCGCGTGTAGTCCTCTGCGGGCCAGACGCGCACCGCAAGAATTTTCGCATCCGTCCCTGAAGTCGAACCTGAAGCGAGGGGTGTGACCAGCAGTGTCATGACAGCACCACTTGCTTTGAGGAAGGCGCGACGCGAATTCAATTGATCTGAATTTTTTTTAGACACGCGCGGCCTCGCTCCGTGCGGGCAAAGCATTCAGCGCGGCGGCCGGCGGGAAGAACGGTAAGAAGAATTTCGATATCGGGCAATGGCACGTGGGGCCGCGCTTTATCGGCCCATTCCACCAAGCATATGCCGTCGCCCGCGAAATATTCCTCCAGCCCTGTCTCAAGAAACTCATCAGGATTAGTGAACCTATAGAAATCAAAATGATACAACCGCATTCTAGAAACTACATAAGGTTCTAGCAAGGTATATGTGGGACTTTTTACATTTCCGGTGTGACCCAGGCCATGCAGCAACCCGCGCGTCAGCGTCGTTTTGCCTGCGCCGAGGTTGCCGTTAAGCCAAATGACCAGTCCCGATTCGGGTAGCTGAGCGAGCACCGACGCAAGCGCTGCGCCGAGCGACTCGGTCGCCGCCGCATCGTTCAAGTGCGCTACGAGCATAGGAGAACTATCATCCGGAGCATGGCTGAAATTGTGGAACACGACTTACCTTCTTTCGACATGGATTCCCTGGCGGCATGTATCCGCACCTGGGGCAAGGAATTGGGGTTCGATGCCATTGGCATTGCCGGAATAGACCTTGGCGACGCGGAGGCGGAACTGTCCGCCTGGCTTGCCGCCGGTTTTCACGGCGAAATGGATTATATGGCCCGGCATGGCACTAAGCGCACGCGCCCGGCGGAACTTGTGCCTGGCACAGTCAGTGTGATCAGCGCGCGTATGAACTACTGGCCGGAAACGGACAACGACAAAGCGGAACAAATGCTTGCCGATGGTTCGCGTGCGTATGTGTCGCGCTATGCGCATGGCCGCGATTATCACAAAATCATGCGCAGCCGTTTGCAGAAACTCGCAGATCGCATTCGCGAGACCGTCGGTGACTTGGGCCACCGCGTGTTTGTCGATTCGGCACCGGTGATGGAAGTCGCGCTGGCAACTAAAGCGGGTTTGGGCTGGCGGGGTAAGCACACCTTGCTTCTCAATCGTGAGGCGGGATCGTATTTCTTCCTTGGCGAGATATATACCGATTTGTCATTACGCGCCGACAAGCCGATCTCCGACCATTGCGGCTCCTGCACGCGCTGCATCGACATCTGCCCGACGCGGGCGATCGTTGCGCCGTACGAGGTTGATGCGCGACGCTGCATTTCCTACCT
>DASUGV010000460.1:0-6299 GCA_036273835.1 Rhodocyclaceae bacterium | reverse complement strand
GCATTCCCATGGCGGGGGAAACGCGCGGCAATCTTGCCGCGGGCGGCCGAGGCGTTGCCATGTCATTGACCAAACGCGAGCGTGAAGTCGCTGAAGCACTGGCTCCAATTCTGTGGGCACGCGGCTTGCTGATCGTCGGGCTGGATATGATAGGTGGATATCTCACCGAGATCAACGTCACCAGCCCAACTTGTATGGTGGAAATTGCACAGCAGACCGGGCTCGATATCGCTGGGAAGGCCATCGAATCACTTGAGCGTTTGTCATAAACAATTGCCGCTGCACCGCAACAACATTTTTGCGATTCACTTACAGACCAAAGGGCGGTTTCACGCACACATTCATCCACCCTGCATAAAGTGATATTCGATCCTTTGAATTCGTAATCCTGCATAGCTCATCATGCCCGCCGTTACTGCACGCCATTTCGACGCTCATAGCAGTCGCTCGCACCCTGTTCGCATCGAAGCCGGCGAGGATGGTTTGTGGCTGCGCGGCGAGCTGGACGCGGAGCCGATTCCATTGGGTAAGGTCGAATCGAGTAAGCATCTGAGCGGCGTACCGCGCCTGCTGCATTTGCCGGATGGCAGCGTATGCGAAGTGGATGATCCCGCAGGCTTGGACAATCTGCTCGATGAAGTCGGACACAATGCCAGGCATAAGCAGCGGCTCGGCAACCGCTGGCAAAAAGCGATATTGGCTTTGCTGGTGGCGGGTTGCTTGGCCACGATCGGCTATCGTTTGAGCCGATCCATTTTCGGCAATGATCTAGGGGAGCCATCGAGTCAATGGATACGACTCGTCAGCGAACAAACACTGGCTACGCTTGATCACGATTGGCTGATGCCCTCACAGCTGAGTCCAGAGCGCCAATCGGAGTTACGTAACTGGTTCTCCGTCTGGCACGCGCCGGCAGAGAGCGCGCCGCCGTATCGGCTGCTGTTTCGTCGAGGCGGCAAGACAGCTGTGTATTCGTTTTCGTTACCGGATGGTGACATTGTCATTACCGACGAAATGATTGCGCTGACACACGATGATCGCAAGATACTCGCATTGCTGGCTTATGAGCTTGGGCATTTGCATTACGAACATGCGCTCCAACATGTGCACGCCGCGAGCTTCGCCGCGATGCTGAAGGGATATCTGCGAATTTCCTCAGAAGATGTGCCGGCATTATCCAACCGGCTGTTGCAATCGCCTTATTCTTTCGACGAAGAACACCAGGCCGACGAATATGCCATTTCCATGTTGCGGGCCAACAGCTTTCAGCCAAACATACTGGTTGATGCGCTGACACTTCAGATGCAAGACATGCGCAAGCCAGGCGACGGCATGCCCCGTTTGCTGTCGGCACCGGCGAATCTTCTGCCACAGCGCATTGCCGCGCTGCGTAAGGACATGTAAATCTTTCTTCGTGATGGGCTGACGTTCGTCGTTGCCGTATCATCGGGCAATGCTTCGCTTCAACGTGCGTTTGTCATCGTTCCTGCTTCTTTTCATTGTCTGCACCTTGCTGTCCGCATGCGGCGACAGTCCGCTGGTACGGCAGGAGTCGTTTGTCTTTGGCACCCGCGTCGAGATCGTCAGCTACGGCACGCCGGCGCCACAAGCGCGCGAAGCGCTGGCGGAGACCTTGCGCGAATTCGATCGTATGCATCATGCATATCATGCGTGGCAGCCGTCGCAACTGACCACGCTCAATGCGCATATCGCCGCAGGCCAGAGCACTACCGTATCGGCCGAATTGATAGATCTACTGCGCATTTCCGGCCGCTACAGCGAGTTGAGCGAAGGCTTGTTTGAGCCCGCCATTGGCGGGTTAATCGCGGCATGGGGATTTCAGGCGGATCAATTCGTCGCGCGTTTGCCCCCCGAAAAAGACATCACGCGTCTGGTTGCCGCTAAGCCGCGATCCACCGATCTCGAATTCAATGGCCTGCAAGTACGTAGCGCCAACCCGGCCGTGCAATTTGATTTCGGTGGTCTGGTCAAAGGTTACGCACTCGACCGCGCCGCGCAAATCCTGCATCGGCACGGCGTGAACAACGCCCTCATCAATATCGGCGGCAACGTGATGGCATTGGGCAAGAAAGGAGACGTACCATGGCAGGTGGGCATTCAAAGTCCGCGTTCGGCTGCGCCGCTCGCAACGCTGGCACTTTACGACGGCGAAGCAATCGGTACTTCCGGTGATTACCAGCGTTTCTTTGAACTCAACGGCAAGCGTTACAGTCATCTAATCGATCCGCGTACAGGACGTCCGAGTGAAGCGGCGCAAGCTGTCACCATACTCATTACGCCGCAAGCGACCGGTCACACGCAGGCTGGAACATTGTCCGATCTGACCAGCAAACCCATTTTTCTCGCGGGTGTCGATTGGCCACGCATGGCTCGAAAATTGAATGTCTCATACGTGCTGCGGGTGGACCCGCACGGCGCCATTCAAGTCACCCCGGCGATGCGTGCACGTTTGCGCTGGGCTGACGGCGTCGTTGCCAGCGATGTAAAGTAGTCACGAAGAGTGCTCACAAAGTAGGGGTAAAGTTCGATTCCCCGCTAGCTAAGTTTTTTGAGGTTCCCGATGATCGGCGTATTTCTTCTGACCCACGGTACGTTGGGTGAATCTCTCGTCCAATGTGCTTGCCACGTGCTTAACCGTCGTCCGCCCCAGATCACACAACTGGGTGTTGCAGCGCAAGACGATCCCCTGGATTTATTGCCAACCGCGCGCGAGCGCCTGGCAGAAGTCGATAGCGGCAAGGGTGTCATCATCCTGACCGACGTATTCGGTGCCACACCATCCAATATCGCCATGAAACTTATCAGCCCCGGTTATATCGAAGGGATCGCCGGGGCCAATCTGCCGATGTTGCTGCGCATATTGACCTATCGCGACAAGAACGATATTGACGTGGTGGTACAGAAGGCCATTTCCGGCGGCTGTGATGGTGTGCTGCACATGAAGGGTGGAGGTTGAGATGGCACGCGCAGAAACTGAAATTGCCAATCGGCTGGGACTACATGCTCGTCCCTCGGCCAAGCTTACTCAACTCGCAACGCAGTTCCGCAGTGACATCTGGCTGGAACGGCAGGGTCGGCGAGTGAACGCGAAGAGCATCATGGGTGTGATGATGTTGGCCGCGGCGCAAGGCACGCGATTGACGGTAGAAACGGATGGCGACGACGCTGAAGAGGCACTTCAGGCTATCATCACACTAATCACCAGTCGTTTCGGTGAACGCGAGTAAGCATCGACAACACGCATCAATACCCGCAAAGGCGGGAATGCAGTTTCCGGGGGTCCCATGCCGTTTGTCATACACGGGTTACCCGTTTCCCAAGGCATTGCCATCGGGCAGGCGCATCTAGTTTCGCATGCGCTGCTTGAAGTCAATCATTTCCTCATAGCACCACGCCAGGTCGAATCCGAAGTTGCGCGTCTCGATGCGGCGGTCAGCAAAGTGCGTACGGAATTGCACACGCTCAAAGTCACCAGCACGGCGGCGCCTGCGGAAGTGTCGGCCTTCGTCGATTTGCATACCATGCTGCTCGCGGATCCACTGCTGATCGATACCGCTGTCGCGCTGATCCGCGAACGGCGTTGCAATGCCGAGTGGGCACTGGTGCAACAGATGGACATGCTGGTCGAAGAATTCGAATCGATCGATGATCCCTATCTGCGCGAGCGTAAAGCCGATGTCGTCCAAATCGTCGAACGCCTCGTCAAGGTCATGCTGGGTCATCCGGGCCCCGTGCCACCCAAGCGCAAGGACGACCTTGGCACTATCGTTGTCGCGCACGATCTATCGCCGGCCGACACCATTCAATTCAAAGACAACCAGATATCGGGCTTCGTCACCGACGTGGGCGGTGCCACTTCTCACACCGCGATCGTCGCGCGCAGTCTCAGCATTCCAGCGGTAGTCGGCCTGCGGCATGTCCGGCAAGTCATACGTGATGACGACGTCATTATCGTGGATGGCGCGCGCGGTATCGTCATCATCGATCCCGATGAACGCGTGCTGGAAGAATACCGGCTGCGGCGCAGCGAGCGGGAGCTCGAACGCTCGAAGCTCAAGCGCCTGAAAACGACGCGCGCCGCCACATTGGATGGCGAGCTCGTGTCCTTGCAGGCCAATATCGAACTACCGAGGGATGTCACGCAAGCACGTGATGTGGATGCCGATGGTGTGGGTCTGTTCCGCACCGAGTTCCTGTTCATGAATCGCGACGAACTGCCCAACGAGGACGAACAGTTCGAAGCTTATCGTATGGTGGCCAAGTCGATGGCTGGACGTCCGGTGACCATTCGTACGCTGGACATCGGTTCCGACAAGGCCCTCAACTCGGGCGGTCCGCGCGGCGAGGCCAATCCTGCACTAGGCTTGCGTGCCATTCGCTACAGTCTGTCGGAACCGCAAATGTTCCTGACGCAGTTACGCGCGTTGATGCGCGCCTCGCAATTCGGACGCATTCAGATATTGTTGCCGATGCTGGCACATGCCCACGAAATCGATTCCGCTCTTTCCGCCATCGCAGTGGCTAAAGCGCAACTCAAGGCGGAACGGGTCAAATTCGATGAAGCCGTCATGATCGGCGGCATGATCGAGGTGCCCGCCGCTGCATTATCGCTGGGCGTCTTTGTCAAACGTTTGCACTTCTTGTCGATCGGCACCAACGACTTGATTCAATACACGCTCGCCATCGATCGCGCAGATGAAGCGGTTGCGCATCTCTACGATCCACTGCACCCCGCTGTACTGCGGCTCATTGCCCAGACCATTCAGACTGGCGTGCGCGCCGGACTAGCCGTTTCGGTATGCGGCGAAATGGCCGGCAATTCGCTCTTCACACGGCTATTACTCGGTATGGGCTTGCGCCAGTTCTCGATGCACCCGTCGCAGATTCTGGAAGTGAAACAGGAAATCCTGCGCGCCGATGCCAACGACCTCGCCACTAAAGTTACGCGTTTGCTCCGTCAAGACGAGCCGGAGAAGATTCGCGAAGCGATCGAGCGTCTGTGATGTTGCGCGACAAGTACAATGTCATTATGGACATCCAAGCGATCTAGCTGCTAAGTCGGCAAAGTAGACTCCCGCGTTTTCAAAATCCCCTTGTGCGTCAAACGAGGGCTTCTTGTTTCCTAATCACTTTCGCGTATCCACGCTCAATCCCGTCGACCCACTGGCGACGAGCAGCAGCAAACCGCCCGCCATCGAGAAGTTCTTCAGAAAATTGGCGATCTGGCCCGGATCGGCGAAGTTGGTATGGAACAGCACCGCCGCCGCGATGGTAAAAATTGCGAGCGCGAACGCCGCGAGCCGCGTCTGAAAACCAAATGCGAGAGCGAGGCCGCCCAGCAATTCGACTGCTATCGTGGGCCATAGAAGAATGGCAGGGACGCCTCCGATCGCCATGTAACTGATCGTACCTGACTGATCCTTTATCTTCAGCGCGCCGGACAGTATAAAAATGATCGCCAATAGAATACGGCCTATCAGATGGATATAGTTCTTCATATTGTCTCCAATAATATCGATGACGAATTTCGACGCTCGTCGCACGTGGCTCGCTGGACGCTATGCCTTCAAACCTTGGTAAGCGTATCGCGCCACTCGGATAGCATCGCATATAGCTGACGATATTGTCATTGTATGAGCTTGCCCAGCACCCGATAAGGCTTCGGAAGCCAAGCCCAATGGTCATCCAGCCACACCAACCCGTCATAAGCCATCCCTGCGGTTTGACCAGGTGCAATATATTTCCAGGCAACCCAGACACGATTTGCAACGAGTAAGGGCGCAATACTGCGGTAACCACCAGGGAAAAATCTCGACAATTCATTGTCATCGACAAGCATACCAGCCGGTGCAATATGACATATCAATTTACTGTTGGATGCTGTGTGTTCCACGCGCGGCGCCTCGTCCCACAACGATTCGTAGGCAGTACGCGCCGCATCTGCGATATTTGCAGTGAATGCTTTGGCGTAGTCCTCGGAACGAGGACGGAGTTGGGCGCTGAGGTTCGCGCCTGAGTCTCGTGCGAGCGCATGCAAGAGAGGCTCGAGCTGCTGCTTGAGAATTTCGATTGTCGCTAAGGCGTTTTTGCGCGCAGCCTCCTCGCGCGCTTCCGCAGTGGGTGTCGGTGGCGTCGAATGACCTCCAGAAAGCAATAGCGCCGCATAAGCGTTACGACGAGCACGCAGGCGATCGGCGTCGAAGCGATTGGGATCAATGTCGCGAATGCTGTGGCCGCGCGCGGTAAAAAATGCAGCTTCCGGCGGATGCACATCACCG
>DASUGV010000459.1:0-3809 GCA_036273835.1 Rhodocyclaceae bacterium | reverse complement strand
TGCCATCTGTATTGATCGCGTAGATCAGAGGTTTGCAGCCTGAGTTACCGCTGCCTTCGATGCCGCAGGAACCGGATGTCGCTGCGTAGTCGTCCGGGTTGCGCGATGCGAAAAGGGTCACACCCGAATCGATCCACAGCGTTACGCCGGATTTGAGCTGCAATGGACCCGTGAGCAATGCATTCTGGCTGCCATTGGTCACAAGCTTGACTGCAGAGCCTGCGGGACAATTGTCGATTGCCGACTGTAAGCGCGAAGTGTCGGGCTGCGAGGAGGCGGGCGACGTGTCCACCGAATCGTCGAGTTCGTTATTGGAATTCTTGGTGAGCTGTGCGGCCAGTGTGGCGCAAACGGATGTGGGTAGCGTCGGCTGGTTCAAGTTATAGATCGCTGGGCCTCCGGATGACGAAGAACTCGACGAGGAACTGCTCGAAGAAGAGCTAGACGAGCTGCTGGAGCTGGAAGATGAACTGGACGAGCTACTCGAGCTGGACGAACTCGAAGAAGAACTGCTCGAACTCGATGAACTGCTGGAGCTACTCGAAGAGCTGGAGCTGGAAGAACTTGAACTGCTGGAACTGGAGGTACTTGCGGCCGGATTGTAGGAGCACCACGTCGCGTTGCTGGGTGCGCCCGGGAAGTTGGCAAGCGTGCAACTGAAGTTTCCCGTGCGCGTAACGAAGGGCGCGAACACGCCTGCTTTGCCCAAGGTCGTGTCGTGGGTGCCACTCATGGTGCAGGTGCCGCCAGGCTGGGCGCACTTCGTCCAGCCAGAAGGTGCATCGGCGGCGGCGAAAGCGCTGCCCGACAATGCTATTGTCATGGCCCCGAATAGGGCGCCAAATAGGGTTCTTGCCATGGATTGTCTCCTCGAGTTTGTTTTATGTTGTTTCTAATATTCGGCAACGTGAATTGCCGTTTGTTAGATTGTTTGATTCTACAACTAAAAGACTTAGCCAGGTCCTAGATTTGTCTACACGCCAAAAGCGCCATGAGGCTTGAACAGGAGCGCGACTAGAGCTGAGGACAGTGGGAACGGCGCATGCTGCGTCGGCGTGAGGAGGAACCTCTATGCACGCATTCACTTCATTTGATGAAATTCTTCCAGTACCTGAACTGGAAAAACTTACTATCGATCATGCGGAGCTTGTCCTCTCGGACGATCTCCATGAGTCGTTGGTGATGACTTTTACGGACGGTTCTACCGCGACTTTGTCCATAGACAGGACTGCCAAAACGCCCGTGTTGAATTTTGAATTTGAAGATGCGCAAACATGATTAGGCGGTGAGCCCGCCTACGGTTGCGGATATTCAAGCAGCATGTACACGCTAGGAGGCGGGCTAGCGAACTGCGTATTCGTCGCGCAATCGTGCAAATTGCGCGAGCACTTTGGGCACGTAACGCTGAGTCTCTGGAAAAGGCGGGATGCGATTACCGCTTCGGATCACCGCGTTTTCGCCGGCATTGTAGGCAGCCAATGCGAGTGAAGTGTTCTGATCGAACAAAGCCAACAAGTCGTGCAAGTAGTGCGCCCCGGCACGCAGATTTTCCTTTATGTCAAACGCATTGTGGACGCCATACCTGCGTGCTGTCGCGGGCATCAATTGCATCAGTCCCTGTGCGCCACGCGCCGATCGCGCGCGCGGGTTGAAACCGCTCTCCACGGAGATCAAAGCGTGCAGCAGGGCTGGATCAAGTGTATTGGCGCGTGCAGCGGCGTCGATGTCGGGTTTGAGCGCAGAGGGTGCGAGAACGAGGACTGACAATCCTTCGTGCGCCAGTGCCCGTCCTTCTTTCCATAGCAGCTTGGCCCGGCTGTCCCCAGGAACGTCGGTGAAGGTGGGTACGCCGCGCTCATCTACGTATGTATACACATCCGCATGCGCGATGGCCGGCGAAAGCACCGATAGCAGCATGCAGAGCAGGACGATTTTATGCGGCGTGAGCACGATCATGAATATCTGGTGCGACCTATGAGCCGATGGCCGAAGAATAGCCCAATCGTTGTGGCCGATTTGTTAATAACGGTAAGCGCAATCGGTAACTTGACACGGATGATGCGCCAGATGGCTGCAAATAGGGTCGCTTACCCTGCGGCAGGCGTATTTTAAAAGCACAATGACGGCCGAAACAACTCAATTGACGGCTTCTGTCAGGCGATGGATGGCGAATCCATCATCGGTCACGCCATATGGAAGCCGCTGCGATGGCCATACTTTTTACTCGGCAATCGTTTTGAAGGCGGAAGGCTCGAGATGATGGCGCGACAGCAGCCGATAAAACTCGGTGCGATTGCGCTTGGCGAGACGTGCGGCCTGCGTCACATTGCCCTCTGTCAGACGCAACAGGCGCACGAGGTAAGTGCGTTCGAAACGATGGCGCGCGTCTTCAAACGATTCGATGCCTGGCGTGTCGTCCTGAATGGCGTGCTGTACCAGCGTCGTGGGAATAATGGGCGTTGTCGACAGCGCAACGGTTTGTTCCACGACGTTGAGCAGTTGCCGCACGTTGCCAGGCCATGGTGCGCTGATAAGAAGTTCCATCGCTTCAGGTGCGAACGCGTTGACGGGATGTTTGTAACGCTTGGCGAGTTGCTGAAGGAAATGATTGGCAAGAAGTGGAATATCCTCGCGCCGCTCGATCAGCGCAGGCATGGCCAGCGATACGACGTTCAGCCGATAGTAAAGATCGTCGCGAAAGCGACCTTCGCTGCGCGCCGCATCGATATTGCGATGCGTCGCGGAAATGATGCGTACATCGACCGGAATTGTGCGTGTCGCACCGACTGGACGTACTTCCCGCTCTTCCAGCACGCGCAGCAACTTCACCTGTAATGCCAGTGGCATATCGCCGATTTCATCCAGAAACAGTGTGCCACCGCGCGCGGCCTGGAACAGTCCGTCGCGGTCGCGATGGGCACCGGTGAAGGCGCCTTTGACATGGCCAAAAAGTTCCGACTCCAGCAGCGGCTCGGGTATGGCGCCGCAATTGACGCCAACGAAAGCGCCATTTGCGCGCGCGCTAGCCTTATGAATGGCACGTGCGAGAAGTTCTTTGCCCGCGCCGCTGGGGCCCGAGATGAACACGCTGACTTCGCTTGCCGCGACGCGTCGCGCTTGTTGCAGAAAGTCTTCCATCAACGGACTGCGCGTGATGATTTCAGCGCGCCACGATTTGTCGGATGTGTCATTCGGCGCATCGAGACTGCGTCCGGAAATGCCAATGGCTTGCCGAATCTGTGCGATCAGCTCCGGCGCGTCATATGGCTTAGTGAGGTAACCGAATACACCGCGCCGCGTGGCTTCGACCGCATCGGGAATGCTGCCGTGCGCGGTGAGCAAGATAACGGGAAGGCTCGGATGCGAGTGGCGTACTGCATCGAACACGGCCATGCCGTCGATGCCGGGCATGCGCAAATCGGTCACGACAACGTCGGGCCGGTGCGCAGCCAGCGCGGCCAGCGCAGCTTCTCCGCTGGCTGCCGGCGTGACATCGAAACTGCTGGCACGTAGGCGAATAGACAGCAGGCGCAGCAAGTCAGGATCGTCGTCGACCAGCAGAACTCTGGCTTGAGCATTATTTCGGGCTTCAGTGATATTCATGGTGTCTTGTTCGGTGAACGTTCCGACATGTTTTTTTCGATGTCGCGGATTGCATCGAGCTTCTGTTGGAGCGCGTCGCCGCGTTTCTGCTCTTCACGCAATTTCTGTTGGCTGTTGTCGTCCAGGCGATGGAGATCCTGCAGCAGCGGCAATAGGAATGCAGCGACAGGATGGTTGCGTCCACGCCCATTGGCATCGCTCGGGGG
>DASUGV010000458.1:0-3387 GCA_036273835.1 Rhodocyclaceae bacterium | reverse complement strand
CATCGAAGACGCGCTGCGCGCCGAAACTGTTTTCCGCAAAGCCATGGAAGAATCCGTTTCCACAGGTTTGCGCGCCATCGACCTCAAAGGCCGAATCATTTATGTGAACCGTGCCTTCTGCCAACTGGTCGATCGCCGCGCCGAAGATCTGGTCGGCAGCGAGCCGCCTTTTCTGTACTGGAAAAAAGATGCGTTGACGGAGCATTGGCGTAACCTTGCGTTGTGCCTGTCGGGCAAGGCGCCCAAGGAAGGATTCGACACGATCGTCCAACGCCGCGACGGCACGATCATCGATGTGCATTTGCAAATCTCACCCCTGATCGATAGTCAGGGCGTCCAAACCGGCTGGATGACGGCGATGACGGACATCACGGAGTCACGGCGCACGCGCGCCGAGTTGGAAGCGGCACACGAACGCTTCACCGCCGTGCTCGACGGCCTCGATGCCGCCGTGTTCGTTACCGACGCAATGACCGACGAAGTGCTGTATGCCAATCGCGCATTTCTCAACGACGATCAGACATATGCCTCTGGCATTATTGCGCAGCAGTTGCTCGTACCGCAGCCGGAACTGGGCGACTATCCGCTCGACCCTCGCACGCTGAGCGCCGAGCAACTGCCCTTCGAATTGTTCGATGGCGAATTGCAACATCCGATAACAGGGCGCTGGTTTCACTTGCGCGAACGCGCTACTGCATGGGTAGATGGCCGCATCGTGCGGTTGGTCGTCGCAACCGATATCTCGGATCTCAAACAGATCGACGACCTCAATCGCGATCAGGAAGCACGCCTGCAACGCACTTCGCGTCTGATCACAATGGGCGAGATGGCCTCCACACTCGCGCACGAACTGAACCAACCATTGTCCGCCATTGCCAATTACAGCAAGGGTTGCGTCAATCGTCTCAAGAGCGGCGATTTCAAACAGGACGACCTGCTAGCCGCAATGGAGAAAGCCAACGCGCAAGCCGCGCGCGCCGGCCACATCGTGCGCCGCGTACGCGACTTCGTCAGAAAGAGCGAACCCAAGCGTAGCGGCGTAAGCCTTTCAGGTATCGTCGAGGACGCGCTCGGCATTGCCGAAATCGAAGCTCAGCGCCTGGGCGTGCGCATTCATGCGGCTGTCAGCGTCGACTTGCCGGCTGTTTATGCAGATCGCATCATGGTCGAGCAGGTACTGCTCAACCTGATCAAGAACGCCGCAGAGGCCGAAGAAGGTCAGCCGCCCGAGCGGCGCGTAGTCACGATTACCGCCGAGCCCGTTCAGGACGTGATCGAAATATCCGTTATCGACAATGGCTACGGCATATCCGAAGAAAACCGCGAACGCCTGTTCTCCGCCTTCTTCAGCACCAAGGCCGAAGGCATGGGCATGGGCCTGAACATTTGCCGTTCCATTATTGAATTCCACAATGGCCGTTTGTGGGTCGACCCCAATCCGGAAGGAGGGAGTATCTTCCGGTTTACCTTGCCGCTGGAGATGAACATTGAGCAACAACCTGTCAACGCCTGATAGCGATACCGCTGCCGAACAACTCGTTCACATTATCGACGATGACGAAGCATTGCGCGATTCGCTTGTCTGGTTACTCGAATCGACCGGACTGAAAGTCGCCTCCTACCCTTCGGCAGAGGCCTTCTTGCAAAGCTGGACATTGAGCTTCACGGGTTGCCTCGTGCTGGATATTCGCATGCCCGGCATGAGTGGGCTTGAGTTGCACGAAAAGCTCAACGCCATGCACTCGACCTTGCCGGTCATCTTCATCACCGGCCACGGCGACGTACCCATGGCCGTCACGGCGCTCAAGAAAGGAGCTTTCGATTTCATCGAAAAACCATTCCATGACCATGACATGCTCAACCTGATCGAGCAATGTCTAGGCAAAGAACGCGCTCAACGCGAGCAACGCCGGCAAGGCGCCGACGCACAACGCCGCATCGAGCACCTCACGCCACGCGAACGCGAAGTATTGCACCTGATCGTCGCCGGCCGCCTGAACAAGCAGATTGCCGACGAACTTGGTATCAGCATCAAAACCGTCGAAGTCCACCGTGCCCGCGTGATGGAAAAAATGGGCGCCAACTCGCTGGCCGAACTGGTACAGCATGTGCTGATGTCGCAGCCTGCGTAAACATCAATCAATGCAAATGGTGCATCAAATGAAATTGAGGCCGGTCATGCTTGCGCATGCCGGCCTCAATTTCATCAGTATCGGATTTGCTTAAATACCCTGCATACTTAGTAGCAGTATTGATATTCGTAGCAACCGGTTCCATCACAAACGTAAAAGGTGTAGCAATCCGTGCCTGAATGATGAATGGCCGTAACGGTTCCGATTCCCTTGAGCGTTGCTTGCTGCGCACCTGCTCCGTCGCATAGCTTGGGTTTGAGGGCCGCTACTTCCTTAGCATGCTCGGGCTTACTGGCTCCAAGACAGTTTTTGCCGAATTTAGCCTCGAGTTCGGGCGTACATAATTGACATTGCTCCAGTGGCTTGCCATTGCCTCCCAAACCAGTAATCTTGCCATCCTTTCCGAAGATGAGAGCAGCCGCGATACCTTTGTCTGCTGCTATTACGCGTCCCAACTCGTCAGGCCCAAGGCTGGCCGATTTTGCCGCCGGTGCGTTACTTGCCGTCTGCGCAAATCCCGCCACAACCCACGCCAACATTGCCATCATCGCCGATGCCTTCAACCACACTCGCGTATTCGACCTCATGCCATACCTCCCATAGAAAACAAGATTTCCGCGGCACACGTCGTGCGCGGCTTTACCACTGGCCATTTAAGCGCACAGTCAGCATGCGCGTCGGCCAGAATTCAGGAACACGTGGGTCACCGGCAAGATTGGTATCCTGATAGAGAAAATGCTGATTGAATATATTGTTCACCGCCAGTTCCCACCAATAATTTCCGTTATCGAGGCGTTGCCGGATGCTCGCGCTACTGACCCAGAAGTGTGTAGAACCCAGTGTCTCTATCGCGCCGGTGTTCAGCGTGACAGTGTCCTGACGAACACGACGCTCCTCAAAAGAAGCGGAGAACTCCGGTGTGATATGCCACCATGCGCGCACTGGCCACTGTTCGGTACGCGTACGCAACGGGACCGATAAGGAGTTCGATGCACCCCCGGTCGTGGAGAAATCTTCGTTGAGACGCATCGACTCGTAACGCCACTCGGCACTCAAAGCGAGTGTGGGTGTGATCACGCCCGACCAATATGCGCGATGCGCTCGCTCCCGCCAATTGGCAATGCAAGAGCCGCTGAGCGCCAAACAACCCACTTTGGCAACATCGAGGGATCGCATGGACCACTCGGCACCAACTTTATTCGCGTCACCCAATTGTTGATCTACCGCCAATGCACGGCGCCACGAGCGGGTACCC
>DASUGV010000457.1:0-3752 GCA_036273835.1 Rhodocyclaceae bacterium | reverse complement strand
AGACCATGTCATTTACATAAGTAGATACTGGGGAATCAGCCTAGCGCCACGAGCGTTTGCCGTCCCCACCAGCTTGCCTGCGGCGACAAGCAAACCGGCTTGTCGATGACAGCGGCTTCCACGCAGAGCATGCGTCGGAAGCCGCTGTCCGGCATATCGCTGAATTTCGGATCGCGGTTTTTCCAGGGATTCCAGACGACCACGTCCGGCATATTCTCGCCATGAATGCCAAGCGCGCGACGGCGCTCGCGCAACAAAAGCGGTTTCGTGGATGCGAAATAGATTCGGTCGACTTCTCTGTCTATGCTTAACATCACCCCGCTGTCGATTTTTTCGATGCCCTTCACATTGTCGTAGTAGCGCTGTCCGTGTAGCCCTTCCAGCTCGATTTCTTCAACTTCGGCGACGCGCAAGTACGTGTGAAGCGCGGCGGTGAAACTCATCGCTTGCTTGCCGGTATTTTCTATCGCCAGTTCAACATCCAAGCGAGCGTTACTTATTGCGACCGATATTTCCGCGTTGAAGGCATGCGGCCAAATGGCTCGCGTAATTTCGGAGTCGGTTAATTGAAATACGGCTATGGCAGTGTCATCCATCGCGCGGGAACTCATATGCTGCCAGGAAAGATTGCGCGCGAATCCATGACCCGGTAATGGACCGCGGTTGGAGAACTGCGGAAAGATAACGGGGATACCGCCGCGAACCGCTTTGCCTTCCTCGAAGATGGCTTTTTCGGAAAGATAGAGCCGCTCTTCGCCGCCTCCCGGTTTCCAGGATACGACATGAGCGCCGTGCAATAACACGGTTGCCTCGGACCCGTCTGGCGTACGGAGGTATATGGCGGGCATGCCATTGAAAGTTGTTATCTCAGCGAGGCCTGTGCTCATGCGGGAGGATCAATTCGTAGTGAGGAGTTGGAAATTTCTTTATGCCGAAAGCATTCGACAAGATGGTCATTGACCATGCCGGTAGCCTGCATGTGCGCATAGCAAATGGTGCTGCCGACGAAACGAAAGCCACGCTGTTTGAGGTCTTTAGACATCGCATCCGACATCGCTGTGCGCGCTGGAATTTCGCTGAGACTTCGTCGCCTATTCTGTATGGGCTTACCGTCCACGAAACCCCACAAATAACTGGAGAACGTACCGAACTGAGCTTGTACTTCAAGGAACGCACGGGCGTTGTCGACGACCGATCTGATCTTCAATCTATTGCGAATAATTCCCTCGTCATTCATTAGTCGATCCAAGTCGGACTCGGTGTATTTCGCAATTTTGCGGGCATTGAATCCGTGCAGCGCGCGCCGGTAGTTCTCGCGTTTGCGCAGTACAGTGATCCATGAAAGACCGGCTTGCGCGCCCTCGAGGATCAGAAATTCGAAAATCTTGCCATCGTCATAAACCGGCACGCCCCATTCGCTGTCGTGATAAGCGACGTAGAGCGGATCGGTGCCTGCCCATTCGCATCGTTTTGCGGACATAATTCTGCTGAAGTTTGTGTTGTATCTGATTTAAAGAAACCACTTTTATGTCAATTCTGACATTTTTGCAAGATCAGGCACATCTTGCCACAGAGTCGTGATGGGGATCGATGGTTCACTCGAAGTTAAATCTGCAAGGCATTGCAACCGACAACAATAGTTGTGTAACGAAGCAAATCGTCCTTGCTTGAGTTTTTTAGCGAATTGTCATTGAAGCAGCAATCAAAAACCTGTCTGAGTGATTTTTATCTCTTGCAGAATCCTGGCGGAAATTTCTTCGATCGAACGTGTAGTGGAATCTATGAACGATATGTTCTCCCGCCGCATCAGTTTCTGGGCTGCTTCAATCTCGTAGCGACAATTTTCGAGTGCGGCGTATTTGCTGTTCGGACGACGTTCTTGACGGATCTGTGACAGCCGCTCTGCGCCGATCGTCAGGCCGAAAAGCTTGTTGCGGAACAGATGAATTTCTCCAGGTAATTTGTTGCGTTCGAAGTCTTCCGGAATCAACGGGTAGTTGGCGGCTTTGACACCGAACTGCATTGCCAGATACAAACTGGTCGGTGTTTTTCCGGAGCGCGATACGCCGATAAGAATGACATCGGCTTGCTCGAGATCTTTCTCTGTAATGCCGTCGTCATGCGCGAGGGTGAAATTGATGGCGGAAATGCGGGTCTTGTAATTTTCGCTTTCGGCAATGCCATGGAATCGTCCAACGGTGTGCGTAGACTTCGCACCGAGTTCGATTTCCAAAGGCCCGATGAATTTGTCGAACAAATCCAGAAATTGCGCTTCGACGTCACGTAACACAGCGACAATGTCGGGTTGTACAAGTGTGCTGAATACGATGGGGCGGCAAGCGTCGCGTTCCGCAGCTTCCTGAATACGGCGCAAACAGTCGCGCGCCTTATCGATCGAATCGACGAAGGGCAGCCGTACCTGCCGAAAATGACAATTGGGAAATTGTGCAAGCAAGCTGTGGCCAAGTGTCTCAGCCGTAATCCCCGTGCCATCCGAAACAAAGAATACGGTACGCTTTGTGCTTTGCGGCATTATCGAATCTCGCTTGAGAATAAGTGAATAGCGATGGTTTCAACACTCTATCCTATTCATCTGCAAGGCTAAACGATGTATCGAATCGATACGGAATTTTTTGCTTGGGGTATGCTCTTATGCGGTGCACCAATTTCGGACGGTAGAATACGATCCGATTTCACCGCCGTGCAAATTGAGGGATTTGGCAATGAATCAGGCAATGAGTCGTTACGTGATTCCGTTCGAAGCTTTGCGCATGTCCGATGTCGACAAGGTGGGAGGAAAAAACGCTTCGCTCGGCGAGATGATTAGTCAACTCGCAGCAACTGGCGTACGCGTACCTGGCGGTTTTGCTACGACGGCAGATGCTTACCGCGAATTTCTCGCGCATCGCGGACTTGCCGAACGCATCCAGGCTGCAGTCAAAGCACTCGACATCGACGACGTAGACACGCTGGCAAAAGTCGGCGCCCAGATTCGGCAATGGATTGTCGACACACCGTTTCCTGTTCAACTAGAACAAGAAATCAAGCTGGCATACGATAGGTTAGTCGCAGAAGAAGAGGGTACCTATGCGGTGCGCTCCTCGGCAACGGCTGAAGATCTGCCGGATGCGTCATTTGCGGGCCAGCAGGAAACCTTTCTCAATATCGCCGGTTTTGAAAATATTCTCCATGCGATAAAGGAAGTGTTTGCGTCGCTCTACAACGATCGAGCCATTTCATACCGTGTGCATAAGGGCTTTGCGCATGCCGAGGTTGCGTTGTCGGCAGGCGTGCAGCGCATGGTGCGTTCTGACCTCGGTGCGTCAGGAGTGATGTTCACGCTGGACACCGAGTCAGGATTCAAGGACGTCGTTTTCATCACATCGTCCTACGGATTGGGCGAAACCGTCGTGCAAGGCGCCGTCAATCCGGACGAATTTTATGTGCATAAGCCGATGTTGGCAGCGGGGTATCCTGCGGTCATTCGTCGCAATCTGGGCTCCAAGATGATCAAAATGGTATTTGCCGACAAAAAAGAGGCCGGCAAGTCCACATGTGTTTTGGATGTCGAAGAATCTCAAAGGCATAAATTTTCACTGACCGACGCGGATGTTCTTGAGCTTTCCAGTTATGCCGTTATCATCGAGAAACACTACGATCGCTCAATGGACATCGAGTGGGGAAAAGATGGACAAGATGGCAGAATCTACGTCTTGCAGGCACGGCCAGAAACGGTGAAATCGCGGGAATCT
>DASUGV010000456.1:0-2102 GCA_036273835.1 Rhodocyclaceae bacterium | reverse complement strand
GGCGGCACGTGCACCATGAGCGGCACGCACGACACCACTATGGGAAAATCCGGCGTATTCGCACCCTTCGTCAGCCGCACCGGCAATTTCTCATGCTCGTTGTCGAATTTCCCGGGTGCGCCGAGTAACGCCACTTGGTGCTCTTACAATCCGGCCGCCGGTTCAGGTAGTTCGTCCAGCAGCTCGAGTTCATCGTCATCCAGTTCGAGTAGTTCCAGTTCCAGCTCATCCTCTTCCAGTTCGTCGAGCTCGTCTTCAAGTTCGTCGTCTAGTTCGTCATCAAGCTCCTCGTCCTCCAGCAGCGGCGGTAGCGGTTCGTGCACTGCAGGCGCGGTGATCACCAACACGACGGTAGATTGCGGTGGCATTACAGTCGGTACGGATTGCGGTGGCGACGCCGAAGGTCAGGCACCTGTCTTCACGCTGAACAACGCAACGATCCGCAATGTCCACTTGGCAGCTGGCGGCGCGGCGGACGGCATTCACTGCGTCGGCGGAAATTGCACGCTTGAAAACGTCGTGTGGGATGACGTTTGCGAAGATGCCGCGACCAACCTATCGGAAGGCGGCACGATGACGGTCAACGGCGGTTCCGCTGCCAGTGCGAACGACAAAGTGTTCCAGCACAACTCGAAGAACAGCACCACCATCATCGAAAACTTCACTGTCATTAATGGCATGGGCAAGCTGTGGCGCTCGTGCGGTGACTGCACCAATAATGGCGGCCCGCGTTTCGCAACCATCAACAACGTGACCATCAACGGCAAGGTAGGCGACAACGTTGCAGGTGGCAACCGGAACTACGGTGACAAAGTCACAATCCGCAACATACGCGTGCAAGGCTATGTCGCACCGAAGCCCACGGGCAAGGATCCCAACCAAAGCTCGCCGAAGATCTGCGTCGAGTACACCGGCGTAACGGACCACAACGGTACATCTACCAGCCTGGGACAAGTCTGGAATGGTGCGGTATGCGATGTGAGCCAATCCGATGTGACGTCATTCTGATATGTGTCCCGGCAGATCGTAAAAGCGATCGCTGAACTTAAAAAGCCTCCTGACGTCAGGAGGCTTTTTTATTGGCAATGGAGGAATGACACCGCCGGTCGACATCACCTGTTCGCACGATGTCACGCAAGTATCTTGCTGCCAGATACAACTTCTGCAGAATTTTTCTACGCCATCTTGCGTATTCCATAGATAAGCATTGCTCCCTACATTTATGTCGTTCGACGCGATTGGCGGTCCGCAGTCGACATCAATCCAATTTGATCAGGGAGCCATACATGCAACCACGTCGTACATTTCTCAAAGCCACGGCGATGACCACAGCTTTGGCCATCGCCGGATTCGCTTCCTTCACTGCTTATGCTGCCGATACCATCAAGGTCGGCGTACTGCACTCCTTGTCGGGCACCATGGCCATCTCCGAAACCGTGTTGAAAGATACGGTGCTCATGACGATCGACGAGATCAACAAGAAGGGCGGCGTGCTCGGCAAGCAACTGGAACCGGTCGTGGTCGACCCGGCGTCGAACTGGCCACTGTTCGCGGAAAAAGCGCGTCAACTGATTTCGAAGGATAAGGTTGCGGTGACCTTCGGCTGCTGGACTTCAGTGTCGCGCAAATCGGTGCTGCCGGTTTATGAAGAACTCAACAGCCTGCTCTTCTACCCTGTGCAATACGAGGGTGAAGAGCTGTCCAAGAACGTGTTCTATACGGGTGCCGCACCTAACCAGCAAGCCATTCCCGCTGTCGAGTATCTGATGAGCAAGGACGGTGGCTCGGCCAAGCGCTTCGTGCTGCTGGGTACCGACTACGTCTATCCGCGCACGACCAACAAGATTCTGCGCTCCTTCCTGCATAGCAAGGGCGTGGCCGATGCCGACATCATGGAAGAGTACACGCCGTTCGGTCACAGCGATTATCAAACCATCATCGCGCAGATCAAGAAGTTCGCTTCCGAGGGCAAAAAGACAGCGGTAGTGTCAACCATCAACGGCGACTCCAACGTGCCGTTCTACAAAGAATTGGGCAATCAAGGTTTGAAGGCGACGGACATTCCGGTCGTAGCCTTCTCGGTCGGTGAAGAAGAATTACGC